>CAZKUR010000144.1:0-6190 GCA_964556005.1 uncultured Ignavibacteriaceae bacterium
AACAAAAAGCACAGTGTTAGACTTAGGGCTAACTATAAACTACTCAACGAAATTAAGGCTAATATCATGGGTGCTTCTCCGCGTTTGCAATTAACTTTAAATTATTGTTCTGCCCTTGTTCTATTTGAAGAAGGAAAATATGGAGAAGCCGTAAAATTATTTGAAAAAGCTTTTGATATCCTTCCTCCAAATCACGAGCCTAATATTTTTTATTCAATTTCACTCTTGAAGAACGGACAATTAACAAATGCAATAAATGAATTTCAGCGATTGACCAATTGGCCCTACACTATTTATTTACTTGAAGAAATTCCTGGTGCTGGCGGTTACTGGCCAATTCAAGATGTAAAAGCTCATTACTGGCTTGGTGTTGCGTATGAAATAAAAGATCAAAAAGAAAAAGCACTTAAAGAATATAAAAAGTTTTTAGATATCTGGAAAGATGCGGATTTTGAATCACATGAATTGAATGACGCAAAAAAACGAATTCAAAAGATTGGACAAGAAGTTAAAGATTGAGGAGGATAAGATTATGATCAATGAAATATTTTTACATTATAAAATTATAGAGAAGCTTGGTTTAGGGGAATGGGCGAAATTACAAAGCCGAAGATATTAAATTAAAAAGAGCGGTTTCTCTAAAATTTTTACCTCCTTCATTCTCTTCCGATAAAATGCTTTTTAAGTGTCTATAAAAATATTAAATATGATTATTTTATAAAAAGCTGACGTCTAATAAAAAATGATAATATCTTTTAATAGACGTCAACTTCTAACCATTTATTTTGAGAAGATTCTACCAAGCCATTAAAGCATAACCTTTTAATTGATATGTAGGTACAACCGTAAGTGCAGAAAGTGCTACCGTTATATCCTTATTTACCCATTCCTGATTATAATTGTTATCTGCTAAAGCTTGTCCGCAAACATAAAATATTACACCGTTTTTTTTCAGTTCACTTATTACTCTTAAATCCGGATTATCTTTGCCGAATTTTTTCTTATACTCCGTATTATTCAAAACGATCGGTGTTGCAGGACCATGAATAACAGCAACCAGCTTCATTTTATTAGGCATAATACCGGCTGAAGCATATACATTAATTAACCGTGCAATATGTGTTAACGCCATATTTATATTATCATGATCAGTTCCGGCTTTAGTTACGTCAAATAAAATTTTATACTGCAAAGATTTATCCGGTTGAACTGCAGCATTCGGCAAAGGATGAACAGGGCCGTAATCTTTTATTACTGGGAATTCCCATTTAGTTTGTGCATTTATAATGCTTGAACAGCTAAGGATTAAAAGAACTACTGATAAGAGTTTTACTATATTTTTCATAACCATCCTTTTTAGTGTTTAGTGTATGTAATAATTTATTAAACGAATTATTTATCTTTTTAATAATAGCCTTGATATAATTTATCAAGAATAATAAAACGAACTTCCTCAATCTAAATTTCACTTAGCAACAAAGTGCGGCCTTGGTTGTTTAGTAACGAATGCTGCAACATCAAGCGCCTGATCTTCTGTAAGATTGGAAATATGCCAGGGCATATTATTATGAGCAAACGCCGCAAGATTTGCCGGATGAGACATGCCTGCACCGTCGTTGAAAGAATCATTACCCCAGAGAGGCGGTGCGATTTGTGTTCCCTGGCCGTCCGTTCCATGACATGATACGCAGGTTGAAGCAAATATTTTCTTACCGTTTGCAAAATTTGGTTTATGATTGCTCTTAATATGTTTTAATCCCAGCCACGGAATTTTTTGATATATCGGCAATCCTTTTGAAATCCACTGGAAATAGGTAATAAGTGCAACCATTTCTTTACTGTTAGCAGGCAGTGGTTTTCCGTTCATGCTTCTTTCAAAACAACTGTTTGTCCGGAATACAATATCAACAACAGCTTTTGCCCGCGACCTGTATTTTGGATATTCGGTGGCAACTCCAACCAGAGAAAGCCCTCCGTTTTTACCGCCTTTTGTAATCCCGCCGTTAAAATGACAGTTTGAACAGCTAAGTTTATTTCCGACATATTCGCCCGCATATTTTTTTGTACTATCCATAATATTATATCCGAGCATAACTGCATCCCTTATGCTTTTAGGTGCATCCTTCGGTAAAGGCGGATTATAAATAATATTTTCGTCTGATTTATTAACAACAGTATCTTGATTGTTTATTTTGTTGTTCTTTTTGATAGTATTACTTTCTGACTTTTGTAAAGTAAAAGCAGTAATCAATAAAACTAGAATTATTAATGAACCTAATAATTTCTTTTTCATTATCCTCTTCCTCAAAAAATAGTTAAGAAATCCTCTCACACATTCAATTCTAATTTACCGGCATAAAGCCGAACTTATTATAGATTTCATGACCTTTTTTGCTTTTTAGAAAATTTAAAAAATCTTTTGCAGCGGCGGGATGAGGTGCATCCTTCATTGAAGCTGCAGTGTAAACAACCTCTGTATTTACTTTAGCTGGAATTTGTACAAGCTCAACCGGGTTGCCGATCATCTTTTGAAAATTTGCTTCTGTAAACCATACCGGCCCTGCATCGGATTTCTTTTCTATAATACGAATAGGAGTTTGTCTGTGGTGTATGTGAGTTAAAAAAGTGGTCCCGGCTTTAACTTTATTGTCCATGATTTCCTTAACTAAATTTTCCCCGCCTGCTTTTTTATAAGTTCGTATTATTATTTTAGCTATACCCTCCCAATTGGGATTTGGCATGCTTACTCTAATGTTGGGTTTTGCTAAATCCTTCAGAGAAGTTATATGCATGGGATTTCCTTTATATACCATTATCGCCAAACGGTTTTTAGCATAATTAACAGTTTCATTAAACAAATGTTTCTCTTTTTGAATTTGATTAATATGGCCTTCGCCTGCGGTAAAAATATCAGGCTTTACAGATATCCGCATGTTACCAATAATAACTGCTCCCTGTTCAATTTGATCTAAAAGTATTCCGGGAGGAAGTGTTTCAACAAAAATGCGTTTGTACTGAGGATATTCCTTTTTAAATTCTTTGATTAGATCAGGTACCACCATAAATTGATTGCCTGCAAAAAATACTACAAGATCCGGATTATTTATATCGCCGTGAAGATCAGGAACATTGTCTATTCCATTTATAGTAAAGTTTTTCCCTCTTTGCTCGAATTTAGACCATGGCGGGTTGGTTGTCTGAGAATTGGCATCTATAAAAAATGCAATAAAAAAAATAAATATTAGCGAAAAAACATGTCTTATAAAATCGCGCTTTGACTTCATATATAGTAATCTCCATATGATTTGTACATTAGACATAAAAGAATTAAGAAATTAGTATTGATAAGAGAATTTGAAATATGAGATGTATAACTTCAGTGGAATCCTGGATCATATTCTCTGTTAGTTTAATCTTATTTTCCAAACCTTAATCATCAAACAAAAAATATTTGACTAATAAATCGTATCTCTTACGAAAATCTTATCACGTATAGAATTTTATCGCATTATTTGTACCGATTTGATTTAATTTTTCGTGTAAGAAAAATAAATTAGCACCGGTAACTATTATTGTGATCAATCTGAAAAAATTTTGTAAACAGATTTAGAATATTAATCCGAAAGGCTTATTAAATTTGTGATTAAAAATGTTATTTGTTGAAAAGAGAAAATCCATTTGATAAATATCATCTAGTTTTAGATAATAAATAATTAAATAGGTATGATTAGCTGACGGAATTGTTCCTGAGTAAAATAAATAGCATGTACAATATTTTTGTAAATAAATATTTTAGACAACCAATTTTTTATAATCTAAATTTTTCAATAAATTATTAAGTGAGTTATAAATGGCACAGGAATTAAAGATAGATACAAAGAAAACAGCAGTAGTCGTAATCGATTTGCAAAAAGGAATTACTTCAATGCCGACAGAACCTTACCCGGCAAAAACTGTAATTGAAAATACATCTAAGATTTTAAATGCAGCAAGAGCCAAATCAAATGCATTTTGTGCCAGTATTGGTGTTGTAGGATCATATGTTACATCGAAAGATGTTGTGGTTACTAAATTTAGAAGGGCCTTGTCTTTGAAAAGTGAAGGCGGACCTACATGTGTAAAGGCGTTCTTATTTGTGCCCTCACATTGAATTTTAACAAATTGCGTTTGTGATCGAAGGCTCGATGAAATACAAACCAACGATATTACAAAAAAGAAGAATTTTCGTATCATTTTTCCTCCGTTTTTGGAATTTTGATTTAATTATTTTTTGTTTATTATTTAAAAAGGAAATAAAAACCCATCCGGGTTTAAACCCGGGAGAGGTACTTGGTTACCAGCCAATTATTTATTTCCAATCAGGCAGGGTGGCTCAATCACCCTGCTTATTTATTTATATTTGGTATCCATTAATTAATTTCTTTGGCCTACAACTATTATAGCCTGCTCACCCTTTAGTCCTACTAATACTACCTTATCTTTTTTTACATCTAATCCCATGAAAATACCCTGCATCGACAGTTCGGGAAATGCCTTCCACCTTGTTCCAGAATAATGTGCAAAAAAACCGTAATCGCCTGCTGCATATATATCGTTTAATCCTGTGCCTCGTACTCTTCTTATATAATAATTTGGAAGTCCTGATTCTTCTTTCAATTGCCCGGTTTTATTATTAAAAATACCATCGCCCGCAGCATAAATAAAATTTAGGTTGTTGGTCCAGACCGTATTTACCCTCTTGCCTGTTCTCCAACCGATTGAATCGACTTTACCGGTATTATTAATAGTAATTATCTTTCTATCTCCTGATTGATATAGAAATGAAACCGCGCAATATACTTTCGTTGGATTATTATCTATACTTGTAACTCCCCAAACATCATTTATGTTAGTGGTTGTTCCGCTTACTATTTTGTTAAACATTCCGTTGTGGTAATAGGCAATCTTACCACCTACACCCACTGCATAAAGATTATCATCATCTATACCCCACAACTTATTCACCGAGACAGGAATACATTCAGTACTTAATTGCTTTTCTCCATCATAATGAGTTATCTGCGAACCAGATGTTATCCATATATCATTTTCATCAAAAGCAATTATTGATTTTGTAGGATATGAACCCTCGCCTGGTTGTCCACAAAAAGTATAGAAATATAATCTTGATAATTTCCATTCGCTCCCATCCCAATGCAAAGCATTATAAGTTGTATAACCGTTTTGGCTTGTATCTGCAATATTTATTTCACCCACTGCCCAGATATCATTATCATTGATTAGTGTAACATCATATAATGTGCAGCTACCTGCCTGCCCGCCGAATGTCCAGGTTTGCCAGGTGAAATCGTTGCTTGTGGTATCAAGTGTAGTTGCATTTACTTCGTTACTCGATACCGGATTCTCGTTACTCGATACTTTGAATTTGTATGTTTGATTAGGTAAAAGTGAGTCTACATAAATTGTTGTATCATTTTTAACAAGGTTTACCGTCTCTTTCGTTTTTCCGTCTTGTACTATCGTTACAGTTGTCGGCAGTTGGAGGTTGGTTGTTGACAGCCGGAGCCAGGCTTCCGTACATGAAACATCTTCGAGAGACAGTACTGCACCTTTACTATTTGGCGGTTCGGTGGTGTTACAGGAGATAAATCCGTAAAGCAGCAATATAATCAACGGTACATATTTAAATTTTGGCATACATCTTTTCCTTTCATTAACATAAAATGAATTGCTCAATACAAATGAAAAAATAAATTAATTGTATTGATATATCAAAAAATTGTTATATGAATTTTAAATGCTTTGTTTGTATTATCAGGAATGAAATTCTACGAAAAGAAAACCGTAATGCGGAATTTGTAAAAAATGCATGTTGAAAAACTAAAGCTTCTTTTAACATACTAAAGTTAAACAGAAACATGAATAACCCCTCAGATAAATTAGTTAGTGATTAGTATTGCTAAAATAGACAAAAAAAAGCAAAAGCAAGCCGGGATAAAAATAATTAAATTATTTTTTTGTTAATACATTTAAATCGACAAAAGACTATCGCCTATTATTTTTAATTTCGGAATTAGTACCATTGGAACTTCTGCCGGAGATTAATAATTTATGATTTTAATTTCTTTCAATATCCTGTGTCAAAGTGCGACCATAACAACCTCGTAAAATATTAAAATAAAAAATTCTT
>CAZKUR010000145.1:0-6096 GCA_964556005.1 uncultured Ignavibacteriaceae bacterium
GTAATTAATATAGGGCACTTCTAAAAACTGTCTTTTGTAAAAATTTAACGCAGAGTTCGCAAAGAATATTGAAGTTTTTAGAAGTACCCTATATTTATAAAAATTGCTTTATAACTCAATTGGGAGTTACATGTTTGTAAAAAAACAAAAAACCAAATGAAATGGCTTTGCCAGCGGTTTACTTTTTTTACCGCTGATGCGCGAATGTAATTTATAAGTGTTTTTTTTGGAAATAATTATCTGTGCTTATAAAATTGTTCCAATTGAAGCAGTAACTGAAATTTTCTTAAACGAATTGTAACTTACATCGACTCTGAAAGCCGCTAAAATTCTTGATACGCCGGCATAAATTTCCCAATAAGGTTTGTTCATTGATGAGGCGGTCAAATAAGAAGACTTATTCCAGGTTTTTAATACGCTGACTCCTGTAATAAAATCAAGATAAAGATCCGAAATGAAATTTAAACCAAGAGCCTGAAACGGGATTGTTCTCCAGTTATGTTCGATGTGTATGGCAATCATCTCATTACCGGCAAACTGATATGGATTTAAATCTTTGAATGCTTGCGGCGGAGAAAAAAAACCTAATGTCGAAGCCGGGCTAAATAAATGCTGCGGTCCATAGTTCCCGGTAATAATTCCTGCATCGACAATCATTTCCAGGTAAGGCGCAATAAATAATTCTTTGTAAATAGTCTTTGTGTTAAAAATCCCGGTAATGCGAAAGCTTTTATAATTAAAATTACTGCCGAATACCGGATTGGAAAAATCGAATTGTGCTGTTAAACCATCTTCGGGAATGAACTGAATTTCCGACGGATCTTTTCCTAATGAAATTTTCAAAGTTGTCTTCCGGTCGATTCCTTCAACTATCGCCGGGTTAATTCGAGGTATTCTATTCGTTTTAATAATACTCTGATATTTAAATGCAGGCAATGAACATTCTTTTTGCGATGAGAAATCGATTTGAGTGAAAGAGTTACTTCCGAAAAATTTAGTAATTCCTAATGCAAATCCGGACGACAGGTAATAGTTAAATTGATCATCGAAACCGGTGGTCACCGCTAGTCCGGTCATAAAATTTGTATATGGAGTGAACGACTGCCAGCGTTTTGATTTATTAAAGACCTTCGCTTCAACTTTGTTAATGAAAAAATTGTTTAACCTGTAATTCAGCACCAATTCGCCTTCAAACTTTTTCCTTTGAAAAGCCCAGCCGCCCGATAAATCCATGAATAATTTATCTTTTAAAATAGGGGTGTTAAAATGAGGTCCTAATAAAATTCCGTTAACTCGGTTGTTTCCGACTGTCGCATATTTACCGATAAATTCCAGGGATTTTGTCAAAAAACTTGTTGTAGTATCTTCTTGAGCTTCCATAGCCGGGATTAATCCTGCAAGTGCGCCTTTAACTTTGATCATTTTTTCAATTGTCTTTGTGCTGTCCAGGAATGCATAAGCTGCTTTTTCTTTTTGTGTCAGAGGGATTGGACGCAGGGCATTTATTTCTTTACGGGTAAGTTCCAACGGTTTATTCATTTTACCGGTCGTATCGGTAGTATAACCGCCGTAATTAGATTTCACTGCATTTTTAATTGAGTCAGGAATAGGTATATTAATTTTATAACCGGTAATGCTGCTTACCTCATCAAACTGTATTTTATCCAATGCAATTAATCCTTGAAAACTAAATGTAAAACCTGCATCAGTCTCAACATAATTTGGAAGCCAATAACCATCATATTTGCCAAGCTGCTGGACAAATTTTACGGAAAAATTTTTTACAAATAGAAAGCGCACTCCTTCATTAGTTTTTAAATTGGCGCTGGTTAATGCATAATTGCTGCTTTCAATTGTAATTTCACCCTCAAGAAGAGGTTGAATTTCTGAACGCGGAATAACTTTTATCTTATAAATTTCACTTTGTGCTGTTGTTGTAATACTGAGCAATTTATAATCATAATAATCAAAGGCATTATCGGCAAGAGGCATGTAAATTTTATCGAGCAATAAAGTTAAAGTGTCTTTTGAAAAGTCAAGATAGTAATTATTAGCAATATTTAAGTTCATTGATTGGTTGTATTTTTTTTGATTCTCGGTTTTATGCGTGGATAAAATAAATTCCTTTTCCCATTTACCGATTTTATTAAAACCTTTCACAAAAGTTTCTTCTATCGCGGCGACTTCACCTGCCGATTTAAGTATTGTTTTTGAATAGGCGCCGTATTCAAAATCTATTAATCCTTTTTTATTTATCTTTTTTCTTTTAATCGCTTCACGAATAATCCTGTAAGCCGGATCTTCATTCGCATTAACAACAACTTCACCTAATTTTATTGCTTCAGGCTGAAGGTTTATATTTATGCTTTGCTTTACAGGAACATCAACCGAAAGCATATCGGTTTTATATCCGACATAGGAAAAAATTAATGTATACGCTCCTTCATTTAATTTGAGTTGAAATTGCCCGTCGTAATTTGTGGCCGTTCCGTTTGTAGTCCCGGCGATTCGGACGCTTGCATAGGCGAGAGGTAATCCGGATTCTTTATCTTTAACTACCCCCGTAACTTTATATCTTTGGGCAAAGGAAGTGTTAATAAGCAGAAATAAGAGGACTAAAAATTTATTCAAAACAAATTCTTTTTATTATGGGCAATAAATATATAGACGAAGATAATTTATGAAAAGTTACATAGTAAATCTATAAACATTGAGGTTCTACCGGAGCACTTTTTTTCGGGTTCTGATTTTTTTACGGATATTTTGCTCCTACAGAGCAGTTAATATTCCTGCAAAAAAACTAAATTACTTCTTTAGGAATTACATGTCTGTAAAAAATAATTATCTGAATAAATTGAGCTTCGTAGAAGTTCTATGTTATAACTTTAGAAAAGCAATAAAATTCGGATGACAATACTTTCATTGAATACAAATCAATTCCAATATCCCACCATTTCATTATTTCAAAGTGTTTCGCATAAGTGAAGGAAGTGACTTTATTTAAACGTTCCCGTAGGAATTAAAAATTCAAGTACGCCGCGGCTTATTTTGGCCTTCCCGTCGAAAATGACTTTTGCAATTGCGCCTTTTTTAAAATCTACTGCGGCTGTCCCGTTAGATATGAGGTTAGATAAGTGATATGAAAAGTCCGGTTGATGCCCAACAATAGCAATGTTTTCGCCTTTGAGTGAATCGATTAAATCTAAGATATCTTTAGTCTCACCGTCATTCATTAGTGAATTGTCGATGATGACATCATTTTTATATTCGAATGTTTTTGCGACGATTTCTGCTGTCTGCTTTGCTCTAATTAAAGGTGATGAAACAATAAAATCGAAACCGGGAATAACATTCTTCCAGTAGTTTGCAGCTCTTTCCATTTTTTGTTTACCGTCGCCGGTCAGTTCACGTTCAAAATCGGTTTTATTGCCCAAAGCCTTTTCGGCATCGCCGTGGCGTATAAGATAAAGAATCATCATTCATCCTCAAATATTACCGGTATAACAGTCAAATATTGATGAAAATCCATTAAGTCCTTACTAAGCTGCCGCCCTGTTTTTGAATTCATCAGTTCATCGAAAGATTCCTTGGAGCCGGTTTCCAGTTCACAATATTTACCATACTTAACATCAAGCAGCAGGCTGCTTTCGACTTCACCGATTTTAATTTTATCGGCGCCCAATTCTTTTAAATATTTCAAAGTGTATTCTTCAAAATGATTATTGATTTCTTTCTCATCGGTTTCTTTAAGAAATATTAACAACTTGTACATCAGCACCCGGCATCAAATGAATGGATAATGCTAAGATACATTTTTTTATATCGATCAAATGTATATTTACTTGCTTCGAGTATCATCAAATATTTTTTTGACGGGCAGGAGTATTCCCAGAATTGTAAAATATTTTTCCCCGAAATAACCTCTCTTGAATAACGGAATTTATTGTTTTTACTCTCTTTATGAAGAAAAGAGCTTTTAATCAAGTTTTCGGTTTTATCTCCGGGTTTTAGCGGAAAAACAGTAATGCTTGCACCGATGTTTGCATTGATAAACTTGATTCCTTTTTTTTCCACGTTTGAGTCTAAAGTAATTTTTAGATTATCAAGTTCCTTCCAGTCGTTGGATAAGCTGAGTCTAAAATCTTTATGAGTTTCAGTATCGCTTTTCGTTGTTATTCCCACAGAATGAAGTGCATCCTCTTCACTCGAAATTTCTTTTTTATCGGGGGTACCTTTTGAAGAACTAATCTTATCTGTAACAAATTTATAGAAAACGCTGTCCTGGCTTATATATTCATTTTTAGAAGCATTCCACAAAAAGATATCGCCTTTATTCGTCATGATTGAGTTATTTTTTGAGTTGATCGAAGTGCGTATTCTGTCGGGGGATAGTTCAACAATCTGCTGGTAATATTCGTTCCCTGGTTCACTTAGTTCCGAAAAATTTCTAAAAACCATTTTTATCGAATTTGGGAAAATTTTATAAAGTGATAATCTCGTCAAAATCAAATTGTTTTTCGGATAAAAGCTTTCCTTTATCTCTATATACTTATCCCCGTTAAGAATTACACTTCCCAAGCTTAAGCTGCCGTTAAGCGAATTGTCCAGAATATATGGAGTTAAATCGGTACCGTACACTGCGAATTTATTATAAACTGGATTCGGGTATACTAAAAGTACGGTGTATAGGGTTTTACCCGATTCTGTTTTAATGCTGTCTATGTTTAATGAATTATAATTTTTATCGACGGGATAGAAAAGATTAATTAGCCCCGAAAGAGAATCGTTTGCGGTAGTATCTGCGCTGATAGCCCTAATGACAAGCGATTTTATTTTGGCTCCGTTGATGGCTTCCGCAATTTTACCAGGTTTGTGTTGATTGCACCCTGTAAAGAAAAGTAATATTACCGAACAATACTTTAAAATGGTTCTCATAAAAAAAATGCCAATACTTTTACAAAAAATAATAATAATTTTTGATTTTATTAAATAGGAAGGTTTGAGTTACAAGAGGTTGTGAGGAAAATTCCGGTTAAAATACATTTGTTAATTTTATTTTGGGAAGGGAAAGATGACATCTTTATAATGTGCGAATGGTGGGGAAAGATGTCATCTTTGGATTTGAATATCAGTTTAATCTTACAAAACTTAAATCGTTTTCATGCGGTATTAAATACGAAACCGAAGGATGCAACACATCTTGATTTGTAGAAGTTGAAAAATTAAGATTAGCATTCAAATGAAATTGTTTTTCAGGGATGTAATCTGCATTCCCTACCGGCAGCCCTTGATGAGTTACATTTGATTTCGAGATGCAAATTTTAGGCAGTTCATTCAGCAAATATTTTCCATTGTACAATAAATCAAATCTATCTTTCAAAACGTTTCTCAATTCAGAATTAGAATAGTGTTTATAATTCGAATTTGAATCGGCAAATGCAATAGTAATTGCAGGCTCTCCGTTGTTAACAAGTACCGGTGTTCCTACATCGATAAGACTGAATAAAGTATTTGCATCTTCCTGTGAAATTCTAACACAGCCGTGTGAACTTGGTTTAATTCCTAAATATCTATAATAACCATGGCTTTGAAGAGCATGGAAACCTATACCGTTATTAAAACCCATCCAATTTAACATTAATGTGCTGTCGAACTGGCTGGAGTACCACTTTTTCATCATGCATTGAATTACAAACAAACCTTCGTTAGTTTCAACAGCTTTGTCTAATTTTATATTGCCGCTTGAAACACCGAATTTCATCACAGGTTCATTTCTTGAATAAAGGTAGCCGGTTTGTGTAGAAAGATTAACAATAATAAAATGCTGTTCAAAAGTGTACAAAGTGTCTCGAATAATAGGATGCTTTTGAACGGGGAATAATTGCGAATCGGAAATTTTCAATTGGACAGATTTCTCACTGTTATTGTAATTGGAAAGATTCAGAGATAATAAGGCAAAAGCTAAAATAAAAATTGCTTGTTTATTCATTTTTAGTTCTTTAAAGTATTAAAATACATAACTAAAATATTTGCTTTTTTCTCACCTACTATTTGTGAAAGTTTTTCAAAGCCGGATTCTTTAATAGATGACACACT
>CAZKUR010000146.1:0-5887 GCA_964556005.1 uncultured Ignavibacteriaceae bacterium
AGTAAGTCATAACATTTTATAAACGTAGCTGACCAAAAAGTAATTTTGTCATCACGAACGAAGTGAAGTGATCTCACTTTTGAATTAAAAACGAAAGATTGCTTCACTCGAAGACTCGTTCGCAATGACTTTTCTCTTCTTTTTGGTCAGCCATGTTAGGATGAGTTTTTATGTTAAACAAAATATTGTGAATTCACCTTCATAAAGTTGTTTTGAACACTTCTGATTTTACCAAACACTTTATTCATTTTATCTCATCGTAATTTAATCTTAAGTGATTAACTTTTTTACCGTAAACCAAAGCCTGTATCTCAGCCATTATGCCAAGTGCTATCTCATTTGGTGAATCGCCGCCGAGTTCAACTCCAATTGGAGAATATAGATTGCTGAGATTTAATTTTTTATTAAATCTTTTCCTGATAAATGATATTGCTTCTTTAACTTTTCTTCCGGAGCCAATCATTCCTATATATTTCATTTCAGGATAATTTTTATAAATATACTCCAACACCTGCAAATCGTTTACATGATTGTGCGTAAGAATTACTGAATATCCCTGAACATTCAGCGGTAAGTGTTTTTTTCCCTTTGCATTCAGATTTGAAAAATCAACCAGGGTTTTCAGGTCGTTTAAATCTTTAGATAATTCATCAAGAATATTTTGACGGTTATCGAAAACCATTACATAATAACCTAGCTGCTTTGCTAGTTTGGATACGGCCTGCCCGACATGACCTCCGCCGAAAATATAAATTGTTTTGGCAGAATTATAGACTTCATAAAATAAAGTAACTTCACCTCCGCACAAAGAATTTATTTCAATCTTATTATTTTTTTTAACTTCAATATTATCCTTTACCTTGTCAGACAATGTATCTTTCATAATCAAAGTTTCGTTAAAATTCTTTTCGCCTTTTTGAATCAATTCATTGCATTTTTTAACCGCATAAAATTCAACACCGCCGCCGCCGATTGTACCGGCAATTCTTCCCTCCGGCCCGACAAGCATTTTGAACCCGGTCTTTCCGGGTGTACTTCCTTTCATATTTACAATTGTAACAAGCACAGAGGCTTGATTTGTCTTTACTCTCTCTTCAAGTGCTTTAAATACTTCAATCATAATAAACCGGCTTCTTTATTAAATTCTTTTATTAATTTATCAATCTTTGGCGTTAAGCTCCTGATATTTTCCCAATAACCGGGATAATCATACCATTGCGCATTTAATTCTTTCAAATCTTTTTGCTGCTGTTCAATCCAGGTAAAATATTTTAAGTTATGAATTCTTTTTCTATCGTAATAATTTAATTCGAGCATCGAGGAGGTATTTGCGCCTAACAGGTTTTTATTATAAATCCTAACGGCATCATCATGAGTAAACTTGCCGAACTTTTCATTCAATTCTTTTAACCGCGATCCGTATAAATCCATAGAATCGGTCAGAATAGTAAAAACAATATCGCTCTCTTTCAATTCAAAATATTTTGCAAATTTTATTGCAGAAAGAATATTTGCGATTCCGGATATCCCAATAACATCAAGATTAAAAGCTAACTTTTCCGGTACACCCGATTTTATCAAATAATTTTTACCTTCATCCTCATTAAAAAGTCTAATTAATTCTATGCAGTCGTTATCGTCTATTGCAATAACAACATCTGTGTTTTTAACGTTGTGAATCCACGGCACATGCTTATCGCCGATGCCTTCTATCCGGTGCCCGCCGTAACCGTTCAGAAGAAGAGTAGGGCATTGCAAAGCTTCGGAAGCCGCTATCTTCAAATTAGGAAATTTTAGTTTTAAATAGTCGCCTGCTGCAATCGTTCCGCCTGAACCTGTTGCAGAAATAAATCCGGCCAGATTTCCTTTTGATTTTAAATTTTTCTCAAACACTTCTTCAACTGCATTGCCGGTAACTTCATAATGCCAGAGATAATTTCCAAACTCATCGAATTGATTAAATATTTTTATGTCGTCGCGGGATGCTTTTAGTTCCCAGCATTTATCAAAAATTTCTTTAACGTTGCTTTCGCATCCCGGTGTTGCAATAACTTCACCGGCAAGATTACGCAGCCACTCGAATCTTTCAGAACTCATTTCTTCAGGCAGTATTGCAATTGATTCACAACCCAACAGCGCCGAATTGAACGAACCGCCTCTGCAGTAATTTCCAGTCGAGGGCCAGACGGCTTTCTGTAAAGTGGAATCAAAATTACCGGTAACCAATGCGGGAGCTAAGCAACCGTATGTTGCGCCGACTTTATGTGCTCCGGTCGGAAACCACCTTCCGACCAAAGCAATAATTTTTGCTTTTACTCCGGTTAGTTCGGAAGGAAGTTCAATATAATTAACTCCACCAAATCCGCCACCGGATTCTTTTGGTTCGTTTTTCCATGTTATTCTGAAAAGGTTCAGCGGATTAACCTCCCACAGTCCTACATTTTTCAAACGTTCAATTATACTCGAAGGAATCTTCGACGCATCTTTCATTTGTTCATATGTCGGATAAATAATATTTTTTTCAATACATCTTTGAATATTGTTTTTACGGGAAGTTTGGTTAAACGTTAAGTCTATCATTTAGAATCCCTAATGTAAGTTTTTTAAATTTTCAATATATGATTTGGCAGCCAGAAGATCGCTGAAATTATCTATATCCATACAGATGCCCTCATCATTGACGGTGCAGAATTTTTGTTTGAATTCCTGAAGAATATCTCTCAGAATTAATTCATCTCTGCATTTAACTATATGCTTTGCAACGGCAGATTTAATCAGCACAGGGTGACCGCTGGAAATTTTCGGCTTCCCGTCTTTTTCATCTCCTTCAAGCATGGTAACCGGTAAAAAAACTTCCGGTTCGGGATCTTCGGAAAAGCACTCAATAAGTTTTTGGTAAGTGCTGAACAGCGCAAACGGTACATCGACAAGCGTTATAAATATACCACCAACATCTCCGGAAATATTTTGAAGTCCGCATTTAACTGAAGAAAGCATTCCGTTGAGATAGTTTTTATTCTCGACAAAATTTATTTTGCTTTTTTGAGAATCGGAAAGTATCGTAGTGCTTTCTACGATACCGGGTAGTGCATCAAAATTGTAGCCGCCTACCACGGTTACTTTCGCACAGATGTTAACCATCGGGACAATGGTTCTTATAAGAATCGGAACATCGCCGATTTCTATCTTCGGTTTCCAGTCGTTCATTCTTGTAGATAAGCCTGCCGCAAGAATGATACCTTCAAATTTATTTTGTTCAACCATCTTACTTCCCTGCATTTTTGTTATATGTTTAAGTTATCAATAATATAATCGATGTCCGGTTTAAAAATTTTAGGAAACTTAACCGATTTTAATGCGGCATCGATATCCTTAAGTCCGTGTCCGGTTAAAAGTAAAACTATAAAATTTTCTTTCAGAATTTTTTTATTCATTTTTAAAAATCCTGCAAACGATGCGGCGGAAGATGGTTCGCAAAAAATGCCGCTCTTTTTTGAAAGATAATTTTGTGCCGATAAAATTTCTTCATCACTTACCAAGACCATTTCGCCTTCAACCGATTTCAAATCTCTTACCGCGGTATAACCATTGCGTGCAACATTAACAGAAATTGAATCGGCAATTGTAGTTGCTTTATAGCTGAGATCAAACTTATTATTATAAAAAGCATTATAAATAAAAGAACTATGTTCCGCCTGCACTCCGATAATTTTAGGAAATTTTTTTATCATTCCCAAATATTTTAAATCGGAAAAGCCTTTGATAACTCCGCTTAAAACCACACCATCTCCGACGGGCAGAAATATATAATCGACTTCTTTCCCAGTTACTTGTTCAAGCAATTCAAATGAAACGGTTTTTTTCCCCTCTATTGTCATTGGGTTATAAGCTGTATTGCGATTTAGGAATCCCGTTCTTTGCGAAAATTTTAATGAAAGGTCAAATGCTTTATCATAGTCGCCTTCTATTGGAATTAGGTTTGCACCATATTGAAGACACTGAACCAATTTTGCTTTTGGCGCTGATTCCGGCATAAAAATAAAAGCTTTTTGTCCTGCAGCCGCAGCAATTCCTGCCATTTAATAATCAGCATTACCGGTTGAAGCAACAACAATTTCGCTTATATTATTTTTCTTTGCAAATGCAGAAACAAGATATGATGCTCTGTCTTTATATGATCCTGTAGGATTTGTACCGTCAAATTTTAAATAAATATTATTAAAGCCTAATTCATTTTGAATATTTTTTGCTTCAATAAGAGGAGTATTACCAACAGGTATTGAAGGAAAGTATGTTTCTTCTAACGGTAAAAAATTAAAGATATCATGTTTCTCTTTTTCATTAAAAAAATTCTTTAATTCTTCCGGGAGCTGAACTTTTAATATGCCTTTTAAAGGTTTACCTTCAAGATTTTCTTCACGGCAATTAGGACATAGCATTAAATCTTTTTCTATCTTAAAAACCTGTCCGCAGTTATCGCATTTATATTTAAAATTCTCTTTCATTAAAAATTACATTGTCAAAGACATAATTGCTTTTGCGGTATGAAGCCTGTTTTCAGCTTCATCATATACAATTGAAATATTTGGGTTGTCAATGATTTCATCCGTAACCTCGTGTCCTCTATCTGCCGGCAGCGCATGCATAAGCTTTACATTTTTATCAGCAAGTTTAATTCTCTTATCGTTGCAGATCCAGTCATTATATTTTTCTAGATTAGATTTCATTTCCTTTTTACAAGCATCTTCATTTTTAAGATAATCATTCATTTCGTAATAACCGAAGCCCCCCCAATTTTTGGGAATTACAATTTGCGCACCTTCGAAAGCTTCATTCATATTATTTGTAAACTTTAGACTGCCTCCGCCTTCTTCGGCGTTCTTCTTTGCTTTTTTTACTATCTCTTCGCTCAACGGAAATTCTTTCGGATGAGCTACCGTTACATCAATTCCGAATCGGGGAAATAATAATATCTGAGTTTGAGGTACGGATAACGGTTTTGAATGCGTATCCGCATAAGCCCACGAAACAGTTACTTTCAATCCTTTGGTATCTTTCCCGAAGTATTCGAAAATTGTCATCAAATCGGCAAGACCTTGAAACGGATGATAAATATCATCCTGAAGAGACATTACCGGTTTAGTTGAATACTTTGCCATTTCATTTAAATATTCATTCCCGATACCGTAAAAACAATTTCTTGATGCAATGCCGTGCCCCATTCTTGAAAGAATAATTGCAGTATCTTTCGGCGACTCGCCGTGTGATAGCTGCATCTTATCGGCTGTGAGATCATGTGCATGCCCGCCGAGCTGCGTCATCCCCGCTTCCATGGAATTTCTTGTGCGGGTCGACTGCTCAAAAAATATCATGAACAATGTTTTGTCGGATAAATACCTCGTCGGAATTTCTTTTGCAAATTTTTCTTTTAAATCGAATGCTTTATCGAAAACAATATCCAATTCCTGCTTTGACCAATCTTCGCAAGTTAAGAAGTGTTTCCCCTTCAAATTTGAAATCATTTTTTTATCCTCGTTTAAAATAAAGTATGTTTATAAATTTACTTTCTTCAAATATATTTTAATTGGTTAACAACCATATCCTAAAATGGTGAAAAAGTCTAACAATCGTCGTTGCGAACCCAACGGAGTTCAGATTTGAATGTTGGTGAGGTAAAGCAATCTCACTATTTTCTTTTTAATGGTTGAGATTACTTCACCCGGCTACCGAACGCAAAACACCTTAAATCCGGGTTCGTAATGACAAAAGCCAAATAATTGTCATTTGCACCGAGTCTTCGGGAGAAGCAATCTTCTTTTATATTAAAAATGGGATCACTTCACCTGCCTGCGCGAAGCCGCTTCGGCAAAGGCAGGCTTCGTTCGTG
>CAZKUR010000147.1:0-5751 GCA_964556005.1 uncultured Ignavibacteriaceae bacterium
TTAATCGTTTCAAGTCCGGCATATCTTCCAATTCCGTAGTCTTCATGAACAACAAAATCTCCTCTTTTTATTGAGGTAAAAGCCTTTGATTTCGATTTCTTGTATTTACGTGTAGATGAAACCTTGGTCCGGTACGGTTTATTAAATATCTGGTAATCGGTTAAAACAATTAGCTTTTCTTCTTTATGCAGAAATCCTTTTTTTATCGCAAGAGTTTCTACTTTCACTTTTCCTGATTCAATTAAATCGGCAAGTTCGGATTTAAACTCGGAAAGAAGATCTTTCAGCCTCATCGTTTGAAGTTCATTTTCTGAGGTGATAATGATATTATAACTTTGGTCTGAATAAGATTTTAAAGTGTTAAATAAAATTTCAAAATTTGAATTAATTGTCGGCGGTTCGATTAAACCAAGATCAATTCTGTGATTGTTTGTTGAAATTTCTTCTTCAACCAGCCAGCGCGTATTTTCAATTTTAAATAAATCAGATTTGGCTACCTTAGGTATTTCGACTTTTATTTCTTCTTTTTTTTCACCCCCAGGGAATTCATCCTCATTAGTTCCCGGTTGTAATTCATTTGTATTTACAGGATTAGCATCACTTTTTATAAATGGATTGACGCTTTCGGCATTTAGATTATCCAGTTCATAGGATGAAACTATAAACAAAGGACTGTTCAGATAATCGAAAATTGTAGAAGTTGAATTGATTTCACCGGATGAATCTAATGCGCCTGCAAGTGTTGCCGTTTCAGCCTTGAATGTACTTCGCTGGCTTTCAGGATCGAAATATCGTATTGATTCAATAAAATCTCCATCGAATTCCAAACGAATCGGATTCTTTTCACTGTATGACCAAAAATCTATTATCGAACCTCTTTGCGAATAATCTCCCGGCACTTCAACAAATTTATCTTTTGTATAATTCAGAAGATTCAAATACTCGATTAAATCATCGTAAGTTAAATCTCCTCCCAATTGAATTTTTGTAGTTTTCTTTTCGATTTGATCCCGTGCGGGCAATTCGAGATTCAAGATATTATAAGTAGATACTAAAATGAATTTTGCTCTTGAAGCAATGTCAGTTAATTTTTCCTGAATATTTTCGGAAGAGAATTCGGAAACGGAAATTACAAAATCAGATAAATCTATTTCATTTAACTCGACTAAAAATTCTTCAACCTCTCTGACAGTTGGAAAGAGAGCGACGATTTGTTCTTGTTTTTTATGCAGGTTATAAATTAATAAGCTTTTTGATGCGCCCGGAAGTTGAGAAGTATGGAGGACTCCTTTCCCAAAATCACTTGAGTTAATTTTCTCTGTAAGTTTGCTCAGGGAATTTAAATCCCTGAGCTTATCAATAAGTTCTTTATGAGTCATTAAAAATTTAAATAAATGCTGTACAAAAAATTTTTCAGTTACTCTACTTGTTCATAGCAATTTGAAATAATTATTTGAACAGCCTCAAACTGCAGGTTTAAGCAAAAATAAAATTCTTCAAATACAAATCGTAAAAATTCTTCTCTACCTGCTCAATTCAATCAGTATTAATTTCTTTCCTTTTTGATTCCTCATATTATTCGGTTTGTAAAACAACTCGAAGATAGTAGACTTTCTGATATAGGATTTGTACTTCAGCTCAGCCTTTTTGAATTCTTCGTCCAATGATTTTCCACCCTTGATTGCAGCTATGTATGCTTTATTTTTCATTAAAGGAATTGCATACCTGAATAAAATAATTAACGGAACAGTTGCACGGCTTACTATTAAATCGAAGCGCTCTTTATACTTTTCGATAAACTCAGGGCTTTCGACTCTTTCTTTTTCTGCAACAACATTGCTCAGTTTTAATTTGTCGATGAACTCCTGAACCGCATCAATCTTCTTCCCCGTTGAATCGACTAAAACTCCCTTCAAAGCGGGTTTCATAATTGCCAAAGGAATGCCCGGAAATCCGCCCCCGGTACCGATATCTAAAAAATCAGTGCACCTTTCAGGAATATACTTTGTAATTAACGATGAAATGAAAATGTGCTTTTCGATTATTGAGTCGACGTCTTTGCGGGAAATTAAATTGACCGATTCGTTTTTTTCAGTCACTAATCCGGCAAAGTAAGCGAGCCTGTCAATCTGCATGGTATCGAGGTTTAACCCGTTATCCCAGTAAAGAGACCGCAGATCATTTAAATAATTTTCTTGGACGTCTACCATAAAAAGTTTCCCTTAATTAGTTCTTTAAATATACCAACAATATAGATACATCTGAGGGAGTAACCCCCGAGATTCTGGTTGCCTGCCCTATTGTCCGCGGTTTAATTTTATTCAATTTTTCTTTCCCTTCTGCGGACAGAGCGTTCAAGGTTAAATAATTTAATGTTAAAGGAATGTTAACATTCTCATACTTATCTAATTTTTTAATTGTTTCAAATTGCCGTTGGATATATCCTTCATATTTTAATTCAATTTCTACCTGTTCCAGAGATTTATCATCGTTAATTAATTTTTGTATAGTCACATAGCTTGCAGAGCCATTTAGGCTTAAAATTTCTTTTAGCGAAAGTTCAGGCCGTTTACAGAGTTTTGCTATAGTCTCAGCCGAGTCGATACCATTAATTCCTTTTGATTCAAAGAAAGGGTTCACATCCCTTGCATGAATTTTTACTTCATTACAAATTTTAATACTTTCTTTAATTATTTTTTCTTTCTCAAGCATTTCATCAAAAATTTCTTTATTAATTAAACCTAAATCATAACCGTATTTCATTAATCTTCTATCAGCATTATCCTGCCTTAAGAGTAGACGGTACTCAGCCCTGGAAGTAAACATCCTGTAAGGTTCTTCAGTTGATTTATTTACAAGGTCGTCTATTAAAACTCCGATGTAAGCTTCACTTCTCTTTAAAACCAATTCTGGCCTATTTAGAATTTTGCACGCAGCATTTATCCCGGCAATTAAACCTTGAGCTGCGGCTTCTTCATAACCGGATGTTCCGTTAATTTGTCCGGCGAAATAAAGTCCTTTAATTAATTTTGTTTCCAATGTTAAATCGACTTGATGAGGCGGAAAGAAATCATATTCAACTGCGTAACCCGAACGAACCATTTCGGCTTCTTCGAGTCCTTTTATTTTATGGATTGCTTTAATCTGTACTTCTGCCGGCAATGAAGACGAAAATCCATTTAAATAAATTAAATCATTATTTAAACCTTCAGGTTCTAAAAACAACTGATGTGATTTTTTCTCTTTGAACCTTACAATTTTGTCTTCGATTGAAGGACAGTATCTCGGACCGATTCCTTTTATTCTTCCTGTATACATCGGCGACTGATCAAATCCGGTTTCGAGTACTTTATGTACTTCTTCATTTGTATGAGTTATATGACAGGAAACTTGGGGCAGAAATGGAAATTCATTTAAACTCGTCTGAAAAGAAAACGGTTGCGGATTTTCATCACCGGGCTGTTCTTCAAGAATGCTGAAGTCAATAGAATTTTTCCCTAATCTTGGCGGAGTTCCGGTTTTTAATCTTCCCGATTCAAATCCAAGTTTTAAAAGTGATTCCGTAATCCCAGTTGCCGGTTTTTCGCCAAACCTTCCGCCGTGAGTTTGTTTTAACCCGGTGTGAAGTTTTCCGTTAAGAAAAGTTCCTGACGAAATAATTAAAGCTTTACATGAAATACTTTTTCCAGTTCCGGTTTTTACTCCAATTACTTTTCCATCCTCAGCTTCAATTCCAATAACAGTATCCTCAACAATTTCAAGATTTGGAATTGATGAGACTACACTATACGCCTCTTCCGAATAAAGTTTTCTGTCCGATTGACATCTTGGGGACCAAACCGCCGGGCCTTTGGAACGGTTTAGCATTCTAAATTGAATTCCCGTCCGGTCTGCGATTATTCCCATCACTCCGCCGAGAGCATCAATTTCTCTAACTAAATGTCCTTTCGCGGTTCCGCCGATTGCGGGATTACACGACATTCTACCCATTGCATATCTATCCATCGTAACGAGGCCTACGGAACAGCCCATATTTGCGCCAGCCGATGCAGCTTCAATTCCCGCATGACCACCACCAACTACAATAATATCAAAACTTTTCATATAATAATTCGCAATAATTCTCCAATAATAACAATTTTAGCTTAATTCGCAAATTAATTTAGTTTCACGTGAAACTAAATTTTTTAATGATTCTCACCTAAAAAATATTTCCCATGACAAACACCTTGTTCCACGTGGAACAACAAATTCATTTTCCTATACAAAATTTCATAAAAATGTTATTTAAAATGTCATCGGAAGTAACTACTCCGATTAGTTCTCCTAAATGGTTTTCCGCATCTCTTAAATCCAAAGCAATGAATTCTCCACTCATTTTATTCGAGATTGATTCTTTTGCTTTCAACAAACTCTCTTCCGCTTTTTTCAAACAATGGTAATGCCTTAAGTTTGAAACCACAGCAGATTTTTCACTGTAGGCATTATTTCCGAGTGATTTCGATTTCATAGTTTTAAATAATTCTTCGATTCCTTCTCCTGTTGCAGCAGAAATCTTAACATCATATTTATTACCATTCTTATTTCCCAAATCAATTTTATTTAAAACCGAAACAATTTTATCCGAATTAATTTTATTTGATGATTCATTTGTCAGCTTTAAAATTTCTTCAAATAAATCTTCTGCAAAATCCTGTCCAACATCATTTATGAAAAGAACCAAATCCGAATTCTTCACCACTTCCCTGCTTCTAAGTACGCCTTCTTTTTCCAGTTCATCTTCAGAAATTCTTATTCCGGCAGTATCAAAAAGTCTGAACAGTATTCCATCGATTGAAACATCTTCTCTAATTACATCTCTCGTTGTTCCGGGAATTTTACTGACTATTGCCCTCGATTCTTTTAATATATAATTGAGCAGCGATGATTTTCCAACATTCGGTTTTCCGACAAGCGCCACATTAATTCCATCCTTTATTACTTTCCCAAAGGAATATGTACTCAGCAGCTTATCAATTTCGGAAATAATATTATCTACTCTTTTTAACAATTCATCTTGATTTATGAATTGAAGATTCTCTTCAGCAAAATCTAATTCCAATTCTATAAATGAAGATGCGTTTATCAGCATCGACCTTAATTCTTCTACCTTTTGGGAGAGCAATCCATCTAATTGATTTCTTGCTCCCCGAAGTGAAGCTTCGGTTCTTGAATTTATTACATCAGCAACAGCCTCGGCCTGAGCAAGATCAATTCTATTATTCAGGAAAGAACGTTTAGTAAATTCTCCTGGTTCAGCTAATCTTGCACCAAAACCGGTTAAAATTTCTATTATCCTCCTGGAAATAAACGGATTGCCGTGAGTACTGATTTCCACACTATCTTCCCCGGTGTAAGAATTCGGCTTATGAAAAACCGAAACCAAAACATCATCAATAATGCCGCCTTCATCGTCTACAATTTTTCCATAATGAATTGTATGAGACTGGGCATCTATAATTTTTGTTTTGCCTTTAAAAATCTTATCAACAATTTTAAAAGATTCTGAACCGCTAATTCTAATTATGGAAATTGCGCCGATTCCAGCGGGAGTAGCTAAAGCAACAATCGTATCATCGCTTAAATGACTATTCATTGAACTCAGAGGAAATAAGATTGCAAAAATAAATAATAAAATAAGGATTAACAATTCATTTAAGATTGAATTATTCACAAATTATCCACTGACAATGGGGATAATCTTGTGCACTA
>CAZKUR010000148.1:0-5625 GCA_964556005.1 uncultured Ignavibacteriaceae bacterium
CTGGATGCTGCTTGTAGCTTTAACAACTTTCCCGTTTTTATAATAGACAACAAAGGGAAGTCCGGCGAAACCGCGGCATTCAGGTAAATTCCTTATAACTTTAGCATCCGGTGAATCGAACGCCATATCTGCAAATTTTATATGCTGATATTCGTTCTCTAATTCTTCCATCGATTCGTAAACCGGGACGCACATCGGTCCCATGCGCCCGCAGCAGATCATTACATTTTCATTTTCGTTTAATAATTCGGTGTGTTCCTTTTCGGAGAGTACGTGTGTTAAATTTGTGTTCAGCATTTTTCTGTCCGTTTTTTTAATTGATAAATAAATTCATTTATAATAACGTAATGCGAGGATTGAACAGACAATCCCGTTTTATTTTACTTTGTATATGATTCAAGAAAGTTAAAAAGGATTCGGGGTAAGTTTATTGGCATGCAGCAATGCGAAGTTAGTTCTCTCTACAGAATGTACGCTAAAAATAATGTCTAAATTGTTTCCATAAGTTTGTCTATAGTATTTATAGTTTTAGTTACATTCCCTTTGAAATCTTGCAAGTGTCCAACCTCTATTTGAACATTAGATTCCTTGATAGATATATTAAACATTCCAAACATGTTCATAGTATCCATTAACTTTGATACATTCATCATTAAATTGACAATCTGTGTAGATTGATCGGCTGTTAATTTATTATTGTATAGTCTAAAAAGATTATCAAGTTTTTGAAAAGCACTATTGTACCCTTTATAAAAAAAATCAATTGAGTGCTCATCCTTCACTATTTCTTCTATATAATTTAGATCGACTTCCAAAGAATTGAAAAAATTAACATATTCAATTACTTTTTCTTTTTTTTCTTTATCTTTTTTAAATATATCCAACCATTGTTTCCACAGAGTCGAACTAATATTTAGAATATTACATAACTCGAAACTAATATCGATAATTTGAAGGGATATTATTTGCTTAAATTCTACCCATTCTCTTCCTTCGCTTCGTTTGATTGATCTTTCAACTAATAATAATGTAATAAGAATACCAAGTACTGTTGAAGCAAGACCTAGAAATAAATCTTCAATTCTTGGTGTTGATGAAATTTGATAATATAAGATAAGAGATATTAAAAAATGATGATTAAATAAAGAATCAGGCGTTGTGAAATAAAATTTTTTTTCATTTGGTGGTTAATTATAACTTATTAGATTAATTCTTTAATTCACTAGGAGCAAAAAAGTTAAGGTATAAATTGATTACCGAAATTTGAAAAAGCGCCAAAGTCCCAACTAATTTCTATAAAATAATAAAAATAAGATAAGATATTTGTTTGAAAGTTTATAATTCCAATTAAGAATCTTTACACTTAATTCATAAACTCGGAAGATTCCCGATCTCAAATTTTAATAAAATTAAAAGTTGAAACTATTGTCCTGAAATTCTATCAATCGCAGTATAAATAGCTTTTTCTAAAACATCTGAACCCAAATTTGTTACCAGGGCTATATATCTAATTTGCTCTCAGCTTCTGCTATTAATTAAAAACTGTAATTAAACCCAATCGCATAGACATCGTTATTCTGCAAATCGTAAGGCAGCTTCCCGGTAGTATAGCTAACGAACAAGCCGTCCTCCTGTCTCAGTTCCACTGCAAAATAAAATGAATCGTCCAATCCGAGATTTTTAATTACTTTACTCGCTCCGAATTCTTTGTAATATCTCAGGTCTGCACTAAAAAATAATGGATTCCCAAATGCTCTGCTTACCAAAGTTTTAAATGCTGTTTCAAATCCAAAGCGCGGATATTTTTTTGTTTTATTTAGGCTTTTACGAATAGCATCTGCCGTCGGATCGACATAATCCAAATTAAAAAGAAAAGTGGGCAGTGACGATCCCCAAGGCTGAATATTATCCTCCGTTCCTGTAAGCCATCTTGTTACTGCAAAAGGCCAGTCGAGAATATTTAACTGCGATAAAGTAGAATTCCGGTTCCATGCTTTAACATCGAAACCGAAACTTGCACCGTAAACATAATCTTTAATAGAAAAATCCTGGTTGGATTCGAGATTCGCCTGAAGTAAAAAATCAAAATATATTTGAGTAGTTAAATATTGTGAAATCAGCTTTAGATAATTTTTCCATAACGGACTGTTATTCAGTGAATCGATATTTTCGTAAGTGCCCAGTATCCTTTGTACGGCCGTAAGCGAATCACTCAATTTATCCGATATTTCGACCGCACCGCCGCTGGAGTTAAAATAACCGATTGCAATTCCACTTTTTAAAAAGTTGTTAGGATTATTTCTTTTTATAAACGCAACATCTCCTTCGGTTTGTATAGAAAAATCAAAACCGGATGCATTGGTCCCGGAAGAATCCGTATAGCTTGTTTTCAAATCTTTCTTATAAGAATAAGAAAATCCCAAAGCAGATATTGAATCATATTGAAATGTTTTAAACTTAATATCAAGGTCTCTTAGAAAATTATTTTCACTGGTTTTTTCAAATATTCCTTTTAATACCAGGTTTAAAGTTTCCGGATTATTCAATACTTCGTTGTAAATATTTTGCAATTCTTTATTTATGGAAACTTCAGTAATTCCGGGATAAATACTATTTGCAACATCAGTGATTGATAGGGTATTCTGTGCAAAGATATTTATGACGGGAAAAATTGCTGTAAGAAAAAATATTAACCGCTTATAAAATTGCTTCATCTTCACTCTCCCCTCTAAACCTATAGTTACTGTCAATCTCAACTGCTAAATCAAATACTGTTGCCGATTCATCCATTAAAATGCGCTGCATGGACTTTACCGCTTTATTTTTACTGCTTTCCGTTTCGTAAACTGCTTTATCGAACATACGGAACATATTATCCAATTGAAAGCTTATGGTCTTAGCAGCAACGGATCTGATATCGGGTGAAGCAGCCTGGTTCCAGAATGTAAGCTGCTTCATCTTTAAACTGCCGGTAGTTTTGAAAACTCTGTTGTGCTGGTTCAGCACTTTAAGATGAATCCATGTTTTAAGACAGGCAAGATTATTTGTATTCCAATCCGACATAACTCCTCCTCTTTAATTTGTAAATAATCGAAAGTGAATTAAAGTTTTAATTCTCGAAAATTATTTTTTATCCTCTCGGATCTCCTTCCAGGTAAAAGCCAAAAACTTTTTTAACTGAGTCGGAACTTTTTTCGCCGGGTGCACCGTCTTCTTTAAGATAAATTCCAGGAAATTTGTTTAAAAATGCTTGCAGTTCAATCCCGTAATTAATTTTTCTGTTCGAATATTTTAGAAGAGGCTCACCGGATTTGATCTTCGGTGGAGTAATTGCTTCATCTAGTTTTATAGCTTCTGTTTCAGCCATTCTTCTGAGTAAAACTGCAGCACCGCATTGCCGCGACACAGCGTTTTCGGACCAAGTACCGTCCGCAATATATTTTCCCTTTGTATAGTGATTTGAAAAGCTCCATAAATACGGTGACAGCACGTGCGGGTGTTTGATTCTGTAACCCCAGCCGTTATATTCTTCAATTTTGTAAAGCACTCCCGGAAGTGACCAGTCTTGCCACCTATCTATTTTCTTGAATTGCAATGCATCTACAGCACTTTCTTCCCAGGTAAAAGGAGGATTTCCTTTGACAGGCCTGCCTGCGGGAACATGCCTGGTTCTGCCGGTAAGCGGATCACCGTTATGCAGATGTTTGCTGAAAGATAAACCGGATTCCATGTTATGAATTACGGCAATAAAGTACCATGGAATGCCAAGCTGTTTCCCAACTATTTCATACCTGCTTTTATTGGCAATGATTTTTTTTATGATGGTTTCGAATACAGAAGACTTACCGGGAAGAATGTTACACGTATTAAAGAGATCGGTATACTGTTTTCTCAGATTATCGGTTAATGAAGGCATAATAAATCTCCCTTAAAAATTATTAATTAAAATTTCCTTTTTATTTTTTAGGATTTTTATTTCTTAATTTCAGGGGACTGTCCCAATCAACATCTGTTACTCCAGGGGCAGGTCTTCCCCAGGTATTTCCCCTCGGATCGGGCAAGTCTTTAATAAACCTCACAATTAAACGATGCAGCATATTCATGTTTGGGAGAATACCGTGGAAGCCTGCAAGCTTAGTTAAGGCTCTATCTGCAAGTTCCCAGTAACCAAAATCATCCGGTGAAACACATACAAGGTTTTCGATTCTTAAAAATTTTGGAACGGCACCTTCAAATGGTACGGTACCGTCTCCGGTTAATTCGCTTTCAGTATTTGTTTCAGCATTCCATTCGTTTTTCCTGTCGTCGGAACTCAAAACAAAATTCGGAACGTTATCAATTTCATTTACTCTGATTTTTACCCTTGTCTCAGCTCCAATACCAGCAACTGCCAGCCATTTTGATTTATCCAATCCTGCATCTTTTAAATTAAAATCATCGATTAAAGTTCGATGTGCCCAGGCTTGTTTCAACATGCTCGTTAATAATTCTTTTGCCTGCTGTGTCCCTTTTTCGGTTGGTAATCCTCTAAGCCTTATAAATTCTTCAAGCGAATCAAAAACGCCTTTCTGCCATATCCCGGGATCAAACAAAGAGACGGGGAAATTTGCATTCGAAATTATTGCATCTTTAATACTTGGAAGGAGATAATACAATCCAGGAGTAATCCTTGCTGCCTCACGTTCTCTTGAACTTGGTGCCGAAGTACCGAGATTGGCAGTCCCGGTAATAATTTTTATTACAGCTTCAAATGAACCTTGAAAAGGAGTTGCAAGTGTAACAACTTTATTTACCGGTGATGATAAGCCTTTGCTTGCAAGATAACCTGTAATAATAAGCCCGCCCATTGAGTGTCCGACTAAATTTACTCTTGCATCATCTGTAAAATTATCTTCATGATAATGCTTGATAAGCTTTGTCCGGTCTATAACTTCATTGATGAAATCATCGAGCTGGTGCTGAATAATTTCCAAAGGCATTCTCCAATCATACTCGAAGGCATAAACGGGAACCGGCCGATCTTCTTTAGTTTTTAAATTGTAACGAAGTTCGTTTATCAACTCATGGTATGCAACTTCAAAAACCTTTCCCGCTCTAACTCTTGCAGGTTCAATAGCTTCATACCTAAGATCATTCGGGTGCAAAGCCATTCTATCATAATTTTTATTTAGAACCGACCAAACAGTTTCCGGATCTATGGGATATTCATCCTGAAGATTGGAAGCTGTTATTCCCGGAACAACGATGACGGGATGCGGTAAATTCATTTCGACCTCCCTTTTTGTTTTTAATTGTATATTACTCAATCGTAAAACAGCAAAGAGAACAATATAAATTTTCTAATTTTTTCGGAACTTTTAACATGGTTCCCCTGGAGTTGAAAATAATAAACGCTGAAAATTAGACTTAACTTATATCTTCAGGAAAAGGAATTGTGCGAAATTCTTTAATGAATTTACAAAGATGTAAATATTATTTCAAGTTGAAGGTTTATTTTTTACATTTTAACAGCAGATGAATAAGAAAGAAAATACAAATAACTATACGAAAAAAATAAGAAACAGATGGCATCTACCCACCGCTCAATGTTGCGTGAATAGATGCCATCTTTTCATTTTATTACTT
>CAZKUR010000149.1:0-5606 GCA_964556005.1 uncultured Ignavibacteriaceae bacterium
ACAGGCGCATCTATTGAACTAATTCTTCTCCGTTTTACGCATTCATTATAAAGCGACATTAATTCCCTCTTAAGAAAAAAGATGAAAATATGATTCATATATAAGTTTATACAATAACGGAGAATGAACATGGGCTTAATACTTACAATTTCGTTTTTTTTATTTTCACTATTAACAATTATTATGAAGAAATTTACCAGCTGTTACAACTTAACAGTAATTCTAATTGTTTTTATTTTTTCTATTCAATCAATAAACGCACAAACCTCCACTTCATGGATCAGTTCATCCAGCGGAGACTGGAATAATGCTGCAAATTGGTCTAACGGTGTACCAACCTCAAATTCCGATGTAATAATTAACAATAACGGATCGTATGGTATAACTATTAGTAAAGCTGTAAGCATAAGAAGTTTAACTTTTGGAACATCGGGATCAGGAGCTCATACTCTTATAATCAATAATACACTGACCTTACAAAATGGCGGGGTCTGGGCTTCCGGAACTATCCAGGGATCCGATACTCTGATCAACAATGGTACGTTAACAGTTCAGGGTACGGTTACAAAAAATTTAGCATTACCATTCGATAACCGGGGCACGGTTAATATAAACGGTTCAATAACATTTTACGGGGGTACTTTGATAAACGAATCAAAGGGAGAAGTAAAATTACCGGACGGAGCAGTAATAGACAATTATAACGGCGGGCCTTTGGTAAATTACGGGCTTTTATTAAAGACCGGCGGAACCGGGACAGCAAAAATTTTAGTCAATTTTATAAACTATGATTCCGTTCTGGTCGATTCAGGTAATCTTCTATTTAAAAGTGCTAACACCATAACCCTGCACGGGGGTATCTATAATGTGTTGCAGGGGGATTCACTGATTTTTAACGACGATCATATGAATGTTGACGGTAATCTTACAGGTAATCCGTCAGGTGTAATCGTTTTTGAAAGTAAAAACTGTTATGCCGATAATGCTGCAGCAAATCTAAATTTTAACGGTACCGGCGTGTATTGGTCGTACGGCTATATTTCCGGAAGTGGAAACGGCACATGGGTTAATAATGGAAAGTTTAACATAATCGGGAATAACTTAAAATACATTTCCGGCGTGAGCTTCTATAATCACGGGTCAATAGAAATAACAGGGAATCCTACACTCAATGGCGGTTCATTAATAAACGAATCGGATGGTACAGTAACGATGCTCGACAGTGCTTTGCTGGATAACTATAACGGAAAGCCATTTACAAACTACGGACATTTGATAATAGAAGGAGGGACTAATACAGTTAAAATTAATTGTCCGTTTATAAATTATAATGATGTTGCTGTTAATTCGGGAAATCTTTTAACAAAGGGTGATGTAACATTAATCGGCGGCACTTATAATGCATCAGGTGGAGATTCACTAATTTTTGCTTCGGATCATTTTTCTGCCAGGGGAAATCTTACCGGAAGTCCTTCGGGTTCAATAATATTTGAAAATAAAAACAATTTTGCAGACAGCACCGCCGCTAATCTGAATTTTTCCGGTACCGGGCTTCATTGGTTATATGGTTATTTAAATAAATCAGGAAATGGTTCATGGGTAAATAACGGAAAACTTTATATAGAGGGGCCGCAGTTTAAATCTATATCAGGTGTAAACTTTTATAATCATGGTTCAATTGAAATGACCGGGAAAGCGATACAAAGCGGCGGGTCATTAATTAACGAATCCGACGGTACTATTACAATGCTCGGCAGCTCTTCGATAGACACCTATAACGGCGGACCATTTATAAATAAAGGTCACCTAATAGTAAACAGCAGTTCAACTACAGTATACATATATAGTTCAATTATTAATGAAAATGATATTGAAGTTAATTCAGGTAATCTGCTAATTACTGGTGCTGTAACCTTACTGGGCGGCACTTATAATGCATCAGCGGGAGATTCGCTGATTTTTGCATCCGGCAATCATTTTTTAGCTAAGGGAGTAATTAAGGGAAACCCGGCAGGAGCAATAATCCTTGACTGTAAATTTTACTATGCGGATTCTACTAATGCTGTTTTAAAATTCGGCGGCGCCGGTATTCAATGGATTAATGGAGTGTTTGAACAAGTTTCGAACGGCAGTTGGGCAAATAACGGACTACTAATTGTTTCGCAGCCGGGTACAAAAACAATTTCAAATGTAAACTTTACAAACAATGATACGGTAGAAATAAATTCATCTCTAACCGCTGGCTTTCACGACTCTTTTATTAATGAAACAAAAGGAATAGTTATTTTAAAAGACAGCGCTACATTTAGCAGCAGCTATAAAGATTCCTTTTATAATTACGGTACATTTAAAAAAATAGGCCCAGGTGAAGCTGCCGTAACATCTCCGTTTGCTACCACGGGAATTATAGATATAACAGGAACTCTAAATTGGAACCATGATTTCGATCCCGGTATTTCTTCTACAATAAAAATTGAAGCCGATCCTCAAAATAATTATGGAAAGCTGAATGTTTCGGGCAATGCTGTATTGAACGGTGCAGTTGTAGTATCACTTAAATCTTCGGCTTTGCCCGGCGACAGCATAGTTATTTTAACATCTCAAAAAAGTGTTTCCGGTTCTTTTTACTCGGTCTTTAGCACCAATGATACCCTTGATCTTAAACCTTCTTATACAAAAAACAGCGTATTATTAAAAGTATTTAAAAACCTGTTAACCAAAACTTATACTATCGTTCCGGATACTGTTGTTATTGCAGGAGAGCGAAGATTAAATTTATACGGAAGTTCAATGACCAATGTGGACTCGGTTGCTTTATTCAGAGTATCTTCCAATAGAATAATTACCGGGCAGATTACACAAAGTACAACTAACTCAATTACTATTTCATTAAATCTTAAAGATTCGGTCGCTTTAGGAACAGAAAACTTATTAGTTTACCGAAAAGATAAAATTAAACCGGATACGGCCAAAGTTGTTTTAGCACCATTTATTTCCGTACCGATGGTATTCAGGGAAGGGCAATATGGGCTAGCAGTTGAACCTAATTTTCGATATGGCTGGAGTATTATTCGTATTTTAACAATATCCAACGATGAAACTTTTACCATGATTTCTCCGTCTATTGCCGGTAATGAACCTGCGGATATGCGTGTTTCAAATGCATATCATGGTTTTGGAGATACACTCTGGACTCTTTCGGAAGACGGCGATAGTACAGGTATATTTTTTGCGAAAACTTCTGCTTTCGGAACATCAAATATGTATTATTCTCTTCGTATAGACCCGATGCATGTGGAAATGTTTGCTGAGGCAAAAGCAGCAAAAATGAATAGTGTAACAAGTTCCCAAAATAAAATTCCTTTCGGTTCAAATATTGCATTAGATTATAAAGGATCAATGCATACAAGCGTGTCGCAGTTTCAGGATGTTATTACACAGGCGTTAGACGGATCAAATAATTCAGAATTAACTAATTATATATTCAGCATCCCCAATTGGGAAACAAGAGTCCCTCAAGCAGTCAGCCAGGTTTTGTCAAGTCTTTCTAAAAACAGCGTTTCCAGTACAAATGAAATATTACAGAAAGTTCTTCAGAACTTATCGCAGTATAAAACTCCGCCTTCGGATTTATACAATAATGCAAAGAATAATTTTAGAAGTGACATGTCGTTTTGGTTTAGTAAAAAAGAACAGCAGTATGTAGACAAGATTCGTAAGTCTGTAAGAAAAAGTGAAGAAGCAAAAAACACTGTGCATTCAACAATGAATATCTTATGGAACGAATATAATAGAACATATAATTCACAATATGCAGATTTTTCAAATACAGTTCGTAATTCTAAGGAAACTGTTGAAGATGAAATATTTAATCACCCTCCGGGAACTCCGGTTACCGATGTTGAACGGCAATTTTTATATAAAATTGTCGGGCCCTGGGATCCGAACAATAAAACCACAAACACGCTTTACTCAGGTGTTGTTCAACAAGATTCAACCGGAGTTCCTTATTATTCTTTATACTATATCCCAATTCAAAAAGAAGCAGATTCAATTCAGTATGTAGTTTCATTTGAGAATGAAGCTAGCGCAACCGGTGTAGCACATAATGTTGTTATTACAGATACATTAGATCCTAATGTAGATCCATCGAGTATTCAGATATTGAATACAAGTTATGACAGTGTTTTCACCTGGTCGCGTTCCGGAAGAATTGTAACATTTCAATTTACAGGTATAAATCTTCCGCCCGATAAAAATCCTCCCGAAGGACAAGGCTACGTAACGTACAGTGTATTGCCAAATCCGTCCTTAACAAATGGAGCCACTATAAAAAACAGGGCATCTGTAGTATTTGATTATAATCCTCCAATTCTTACTCCAACAGTCGTGCACGAAATACACCAGGTTGGAGATGCTTCGGTTAAAATAGTTAATATTCCCGATTCCGTTATTGTTAATAATGATTATGTAATTGATGCATCGGTAAACAATATGGGTCCCGATGCAGCGGATTCTGTAAAGCTGACATACACAATACCGCCTAACACAACAGTTAAAAGTGTAAGTCTTTCGAGCGGCTCGTGGAAGACAGTCGGTAATACAATAACAATGACTATTGGAAAGTTAGACGCCGGGCAACTTGATCCGTTAACATTAAAGTTAAATACATCTAAAACCGGAGATGAATCGAATAACTTTTCGTTAACTACTTCTACATCGGATGCAAATCCGTTAAATAATTCTATAAGCGGGAAAGTGGCAGTAGCTCTTACTGTATTAGGCGTAAAGTCTGAAAACAGTATTCCTAATAATTACAACTTATCGTACAACTACCCAAATCCGTTTAACCCGACAACAACAGTGCAATTTGCATTGCCGAAGGCAGGCATTACAACATTACAAATCTATAATATACTGGGACAAAGAGTTGCCACAATAATGAATAAATACTTAAAGGCAGGCCGATACAGTGTTCATATAGATGCAAGCCGCTGGGCAAGCGGAGTATATTTCTATCGTATTCGTTCGGGAAAATTCAGCAAGGTTCGTAAAATGATGCTGCTAAAATAAAGGTCCATCTCCTTAGTGGGTGAACAAAAGTAATTGTTTTTTAAAATAGAACGCAGATGACACAGAATAAACTGATTTTCGCTGATTTTAAAATTGACTATTACTTTTTGTTCACCCGCAGTATTGGGAGAGAATGTTAAGAGAAAAAAGTAATGTGCCTAATGGCGCAATAGTAAAAAAATTAGAGAGGGAATAATTTATGAAAAGATTTACTAAAAATTTTAATAAACAAATTTTATTATTGTTTTTTGTTTCAATAATTCTTGCACTTTTAATAAGCAATACTGCTTTTAGCCAGATATATGTTGATGCCAGTGCAACCGGTAACAATGACGGATCTTCCTGGTCAAATGCTTACACTAATTTACAAACTGCTATAGACAATGCATCGTTAGGAGATCAGATTTGGGTGGCAAAAGGCACTTATTTTCCTGTCGTGGGATTGTATGGATTTGAAATAAGCCAAGATGTATCAATATACGGAGGCTTCGCCGGAACGGAAACTAAATTAAGCGAGCGTAAAAATTACGGAC
>CAZKUR010000150.1:0-5595 GCA_964556005.1 uncultured Ignavibacteriaceae bacterium
AGCTTCTGTCTTTCCATTATTTCTGCAGGTACGGGACTATTAATATTCAACCATTCTCTCAGCAGGTTAGAAGCTTCATTGGAAGTACTTGTATTTATCAACTGATGTAAAGATTCATCGCCGGCAAGATTAAGATCCCTTTCAATCGGATTTATTTTTTCGCTTCCGGAATAATCTATTCTCGGAATTTTCTCCCAATCGAGATTTAGTCTCGCAATATGAGTCCCTTTTATTTTAATCCATACATCTAATTTTCTAATCCCGTTATCAAGCTTACTGTGAAAATGCGCAACAACTGCCAAAGTCAAAATCCAAAATACAAATGAGATTAGAGTTGCTAAACCGGAAGAGGTAAAAAATATGATAAGGGAAATTGCAACGCCGCCAAGTAAAATGAATAGCCTGTAATAAGAATAACTTCTGCTTACCTTCAATAATTTGTTTCTCTTTTCATTTAAACGAATCAGTAGCGAAGATAGATACTCAAGCCTGGTTTGATTAGTGTTTCCGGAGTTTTTTGTTTTAGGGTTATTCATTTCTTAATTTATCAAATTCTTAATTCAAAAATATAAAAATAGGATTAGTGAAGATGTAATGCTAATCGAATTAAATAAATTCCAATCCAAGTTTATTTTTTCTTGTTTAACACGAATAAATATTTTAAATTTCAATATATAGAAGTCGATATAATATTAATAGATACCATTTTTACTAATCAAAAAAAACATGCATATTTATCTTCGAGTATAACATTTCAAATTTAATCGACATAAAATATAATCATACATAACTTTAAATTACATTTTGATTATTTTGCATTTTCAAAATTATGAGTTATCATTTTCATGATGGAATTAAACAAAGTTTACAATATCGATTGTATTGAGGGATTGAAAAAAATTAAAGATAATTCAATAGAGTTAATTCTTACCGATATTCCTTATACTGTTGTAAACAGGAAATCTAACGGACTTCGAGTATTAAATAAGGAAGCCGCCGATATTGGAAATTTTGATCTAAAAAAATTTTTAGAAGAATGTATAAGGGTTGTAAAAGGAAGCATCTATATTTTCTGCAGCACCGAACAGGTCAGCTATATTAGAGAACAATTAGTTGATGCGAAAATGTCTACACGCTTGATTATATGGGAAAAAACAAATCCGTCTCCAATGAACGGAGAATATATCTGGTTAAGCGGAATCGAGGTTTGCGCCTATGGAAAGTTTAAAGGAGCGGCCTTCAATGAAAAATGCAAAAATTCCGTTCTCAGATTTCCAAACGGCAGAAGCAAATTTCATCCGACTGAAAAACCTGTGAATCTATTTAAATATTTAATTGAAGTCAGCAGCAATAGAAAAAATATTGTATTAGACCCTTGCATTGGCAGTGGTACAACAGCACTTGCCTGCCTGGAAACAAAAAGAAATTTTGTCGGATTCGAATTAAATAAAAATTATTTTGATTATTGCCAAGAGAGAATTCACGAGTGGGAAAGTAAATATTCCCGCCGTGAATTCTCTAAAAAGAAATGATTTTATAAAACCTTAATTTCTCTTCGGTGGCTGCTGCTGCTGCTGCATTCTCTGAAGCTCCATTTCCATCCTAAGCTTGTCACGCCATGCATTAAATTGATCAACAGGCATTTTAGGCAGAACTTTTAAGAAAGCGACGATAGACCAAATTTCTTTATCCGACGATCTCAATCCGAATGCCGGCATTGCAGACATTTTAATGCCGTTTTTAACTATCCAGAATAATTCATTCGGTTTCCAATCATCTGCAGTTCTATACAACGGCGGCGGCGGCGGCTCAAAACGGCTGGGTTCTTCTTTTTCTCCCGGCGAATTGTGGCATCCGCACATCCTTGCGTAGTGAGTGAAACCTGTCCAGATCATCGCGGAATCATACAATGCCGGAACAGTGATATCTTTTGCATGATGCTCAACTGAGTTATCCATCGTGGTTTCAAGAACCCATCTTGTTATTCCTTTATCGTGGTTTTGCACACTTACGTTATATATCCCTGAATAAATGTAAATAACACCCAAAAGCGCCAAACCTACTAAAGTTAGTATGATGGTTATTACGATCTTCATTTGTAACCTTTGTTTTAAATAGGAAAAAGTAATTGGGAATTCTCTTTTTTAATTTAATATTATTACTTTCACTAAGTCAATGATATAGCTTTCATTATTGTTTTTCCTGTGATTAAGCTATGTTTGTAATTGGAACTTTCAAATTCTTTTGCATAGCGATTCTTAGTTTACAAATTAAATATCCGTTATTATCAATAGTTGCAGTTATTAAATAAAATTTTTTCTTTGCTTTACATTTCATCATTATTAGTAAAGGGGAATGATTATTTTACTTATAGAGGGCAAAAATTAATTCAGATAAAATGAATAAAGGGAAAATTTCTTCAAATAAAAATTCTTTAACTCCACCGGAATTGAAAAATGATGATAAATATATTGATTTGGGTGAAAGAGGCAGGCTATCAAAAAGAAACAAGCTCAATGAATTAACTGGAAAAGAATGGATTAAATTTACAAAGACCTGGTTTATTCACAGGCCGAAAAGAAGAAATGAAGTTGAAATACTTCATCCCGCCAAATACCCGGAATCACTAATCGAAGAATTTATTTTATTCTTTACAAAAAAGGGCCAGTACGTTCTCGATCCGTTCGCAGGGACAGGCAGCACCAATATTGCTGCACAAAACACAGGGAGAAATTGTTTAAGTATCGAAATTACAAAAAAATATGCCGACATAGCAAACCGCAGGATAAAAAATAATTCCGGCTTTGAATTCGATGGCATACTGTTTAATGAAACGGCAATGGGCGATTCAATCGAGTTAGTCGATATTGCAAAAAATAATTATCCGGATCTTTACAAGAATAAATTTGATTTTTGTATTACTTCTCCTCCTTACTGGAATCAATTAAAAAGAAATTCCCTCCGGCAGGCTCAAAGGAAGAAAAACGGTTTGGATACGCAGTATTCTTTTAATCCTGCCGATATCGGCAATGAAGATGAATACGAAAGTTTCTTAAAAAAGCAAAAAAAAATATTCAATAATGTTTACCGGCTTTTAAAAAATAATTCATACCTTGTAGTAATAACAAACAATGTTTACTTTGAAAGCCGTTTGTACCCGCTCGCATACGACACATTCAACTCGCTGATTAAGGGTGAATATGCATGGACAGGGAAAGATGAAAAAATCTGGTGTCAGGATGATAAAGCATTGGCAAATCTGGGAGTAAACAATGCATGGGTCGGGAATCGCTGTCATCAATTTTGTTTAATCTTTAGGAAGGAAGCGTCAAATGGAAGGGAGGGACTTCCGCGTAATAAAGTCGGGGGAACAATTTCTCCGGAATTATAAGCTGCATGATAAATCCGAAAGTATTGGCTGCAAAATTCTAAATAATTATGGTTATGCAACCATTCCGTTCGGAGAAGATAGAAGATATGAGAAAGTGTGGGAGGCGGGGAAAGATAAACCTGATTGCTTTATAATAAAAAAAGAAGACCCCGATAAAAGAAAATTATGTATGCTTGATTGGAAAGCCAAGAGATCGGATTCATACAAAATCAATGAAAGAGCATATAAATCCTATATTGAAATTATTGGCAAGATTAATTTAAAGTGTATAATCGCTGTTGCAGTATTTAAAAAGGAAGCTGTATCATCTTTCAAATATTTTTTACTGCCTGACGAGGACTTAATACAAAAAAGGAAAAGGGAATGGGACGGAAATTATACGGTGATTTTCGACCCGGAAAGAGCACGCGATTTTAGAAAGATTGATGTAATTTTAAACAATTTATAAAAAAGACGATGTTTTTTGTACAAAACCAGCAGGACTTAATGATGACTTTTTCTCAATTCGTATGGTAAACAGGGAAGATATCATCCTCATTCAAATTAAGTAAATAATTCCATTGACACGCCTCTTGCCCCTCTCAGAGTAATGGTATTAACATAAGACATTTATTTATATTTCCGGTATTTACCTTGCTTAGTTCTTCTTGGATATTTACGTTTTTGTTTTCTCTTTGGTAAGATTTCTTTCCTTATTAGTTCTTCCAGCTCTTTTACGACCTGTTGGCCATCTTTGATATAGTCTTCCCTTTTTGTCAATAAAAATATTCGTATTAAGCGTATAGAATTTGTAAATGAAATCTTCTTCGGGGAAAAAAAGCAAGTCTTTAATACTTGCATAAATCATCTTCCTTATCAAATTATAAGTCGCTAGCGCCACAGCTAATTCTTTAAGTACCATCTCTGGGGTTTTTGAACGAAGAATATTTATGTCCATTATTGTTTTTATTTCACGTATGCTTATTTCAATATCCCATCGGGTAAGAAATAATGTTTGTATCTCATCTTTACTTATTTCTTCCTTAAGCACATTAGTATGTAATATATAATCGTTACCTTCCGGACTCTTACAAGTTATTCTTCTTAGCTGAATACTATCCGGAATACTTTCTTGCCGTTTTAACCATTTAGAACGAATCTTTGGGGCTTTAATTTCTATTATCTCGTCTCCCTGGGAAATTATTTTTTTTGTTTCATAATTTCTTTCTCGCTTTGCAGGAACTACAATCTCCATATTTTTTTTAAGACATTTGGCTATTATTTCATAGCAATTATACAAATCATTGAGTAATAAAATACAACCAGCAGGTAGTTTATCTATTAAATCATAAAATAATGATAATTCACTAACATGGCGATTTGACAAGTTAAAGGAATATACTTGCCCACTGCCTCGTTCTATTATTGCTTCAATAAGACCTTGTGGATAACCGGGACTCTCTTTGCCTTCATGAAATACGTTATATTTCTTCCGCAGTTCAGGAGTATCCTGCATTTGAATGTATGTCCCGTCTGCTATAAATACACGGTGTTCCTGCCAATGTGAATAGGTGTTAATAGGATTCTCTATAAGGCTTTTATTGAATAATTCTATTGTTAATTCTACCGGCAGTCTTGTCCTAGCTTTACTGTATGCTGCCGTGTTCAATGATATATCTTTCTCCTTGCTCTTTTGAATTTGTAATATATTTTCTCTCGGACGACCTACTTTCCGCTTTCCTCTATTTTTTTGTTCTTCTTTTTCTTTTTGCTTTTCTGCTTGAAGTACTTGAAGGATTTCTTCCCTATTGCGCTGATGTATACCATAATACAAATCAACTGAATTTTTTAATGTCTTATCCTTTTGACTTGATGTTAGCACCATTGTTAATAATGTTGTTCCCGGTGTAAATATCCTTTCCCGCATTGGATTGTATATAGGATTTGATAATATTTCTTTAGGAAATTCTTTCTCTAAAACATTTATTATGTTATTCCTATTTTGTTCTTGTATTTTTGTGCTGATAGCTAATGACCTATTTGATTTCATCTTTACCTCCTTTTTTGTTGGCAAAGATAATTATTAATTCACTAAGTTAGTAACATTTATCTCTAGAGGGGACGACAAGCTTTTTTTCTTTTTATAAGATTTATAAAAACTACTGAAGTAAAAAAATCAATTGAACACTGAACTGATTGACAAAACAAATATTTTACTTGGAATT
>CAZKUR010000151.1:0-5576 GCA_964556005.1 uncultured Ignavibacteriaceae bacterium
TGGCTTTCTTTTTTTATCAACCTTTTTATGAATGTCCAAATCCTAATTTATATAGCTGCCTCTCTATTTATTTTATTTGATTACAGGAAAGCAGTAAAAAAATATTATTCATCCATCGAAAGTTTAAATCTATCCTGGCTTGAATGGGTTCTTTATGCATTTGTAATAATGTGGCTGATTGATCTTACTAATTTTGTAGTTTTCAGAACGATTGGAGGCAGCAAATTATTTTTCCAGTTGATGAACTTCATTTCGCTATCGATAAATTTTGTTTTTGCAAATGTTATCTTATTCAAAAGCCTCAGGCATCCGGAAATTTTTGTTGAATCCGAAGAGAAAAATAAAATTAAATATGAAAAGTCAACTCTAACAAAAGACGAAAGCGAAAAATTCTTAGGAATTTTAACAGATTATATGAAAACGGAAAAGCCATATTTTACTTCTTCATTGACGGTTGGAGAACTTGCGAAAAAAATCGATATCCCGGTCAAGTATTTGTCTCAAATAATAAATGAAAATTTCAATCAAAATTTCTTCGATTTTATAAACAGCTATAGAATTGAAGAAGCTAAAAATATTCTTTTGAACTCACAGGAAAATAAAAAGACTGTACTTGAAATCCTTTATGAAGTCGGCTTTAACTCAAAATCTGTGTTCAATACTGCTTTTAAAAAAAATACCGGACTTACTCCGACGCAATTTAAGAAATTAAATACTACTGCCGTTGTCTCCCAATAAATTATTTTAATAAAAAGATCAAAAAAATAGTTCGATTTCCTGAGAACGGACGATAATTGACTGCGTAAAAATTAGATTCGGATCATCATCTTACAAATAATTTACTCATTAATCGAAGAAAGGTATTACGATGAAAACGTGGTCAACAGGAACTTTGTTCATCTTGTTTCTTTTATTTGCTGTAACGGTAAATTATGGAAGGACGTTAAAAGTGCCGGATGAATTTTCATCCATCCAAGCTGCAATTGATTCTTCTCAAAACGGAGATACGGTTTTAGTCGCACCCGGGACTTATTATGAAAATATTAATTTTTCCGGTAAAAATATTATTGTCGCCAGTTATTTCATTCTCAATCAAGATTTTTCATACATTCAAAACACAGTTATTGACGGCAGTCAGCCTGTTCAGCCGGATACCGCAAGTTGTGTTTTAATTGTATCCGGCGAGGATTCTACAGCCGTACTTGAAGGTTTTACACTCACCGGCGGAAAAGGTACCAGATGGACAGATGAACACGGTGCCGGCGTTTACAGAGAAGGCGGGGGAATTCTAATTACATTATCGTCTCCCACAATTAGGAATAATTTAATTAAAAACAATGAAGCTATAAATAAAACTAATGTTACAAGCGCGGGCGGCGGTGGTATGCGATGCGGAGATGCAAACCCGGTGATCGAGAATAATATTATCTTGAATAATCAGGGGCATTACGGTCCCGGTATTGTAATGAATTATGCGACAGGCACAATCAGAAATAATATTATTGCTTACAACAGCGGCGGAGAAGATTATGGCGGAGGTGGAATTTGGTCGTATGCTGCCGGCAGAACAATTATTGAAAACAACACGATTGTTTATAATTCCGTATCCGGTTCGGGTACAGCAGGAGGAAAAGGCGGTGGAATATTGGTGTGGAGTACGACAATTGACGCAAAGAATAATATAGTTTGGGGTAATACACAGAATACGGGAGGACAGATTGCACTGCTTTCCGCCGGCAATTCAAGCGTCACTTATTCGGATGTTGAAGGCGGGATGAGCGGCAACGGCAATATTGATTATGATCCTTTGTTTAGTCAAAATAATTTTCAATTATCGGATTCGTCGCAATGCATTGATGCAGGGGATTCTTCATTGATTTATAATGACCCGGAAGATAGTATGAACCCCGGTTATGCCGAATTTCCATCGCTGGGTACTATTAGGAATGATATGGGCGCATTCGGAGGACCTCACAGGGACTTATTTTACGAATCTACTACCGAAATTAAGGGGAGTCAAAATATAAATACTGTTACAGGCTTTAATCTGTATCAAAATTATCCTAATCCATTCAATCCGTCAACAATAATTCAATATGAAATTCCGGAAGATAATTTTGTAACACTTAAAATTTTTGATTCACTCGGCAGGGAAGTTGCATTACTGATTAATGATCGGCAAGCCAAAGGTTTACATAGAATCATTTTCGATACAGGCATAAATGGAATTAAATTGTCAAGCGGTGTGTATTTATATCAATTAAAATCCGGTAGTTTTATTCAAACGAAAAAATTTATTCTACTTAAATGAATCGAACGATCCACTAAAGGAACAGCATCAATATTCTGAATCCGGAAGATGCTGTTCATGAATTTTTTTAAATGCAATTATTTTTATTGAATTTTTGAATTATGAATTTCCCAGGCTGTCGTCCATGTTTTTCGGGATTTATTCTTCCAATCCGCCTTCTAATTTCCCAACCAAAAATTAAATTGTTTTGCTTACGGAGACGAACATAGGTTTGCCTTCCTATTTTGTGTGGTTGAACTGCTGTTCGCAATTAGTGACATAATAATTACTTGAATATATTTTATAGTTATTCTCATAACAGTTTACTTTATTTAAAAAATAAAGCCCATCCGGCCTTTAATCATCACCATAAGCGGGTCTGATATGGTGCAGCGATCATCTGGCATGGATGGGCAAAGGCTTATTTAATTAGAACTGTTTGTTTGGTTTGAGTATATTCTCCTTTTCCAATTCTATAAAAGTATATTCCGCACGAACGATTCGAACCGTTAAACTTTATTTCGTAATTTCCGGGTGATTTTTCTTTATCTTCAAGAGTTGCAATTTTTTCACCAAGAATATTATAAGCAATTATTCTTACATGTGTTATTCCATTTTTAATACCGGATGGAATTGAATACTTTACTGCGGAGGTGAAGTTCAGAAGTTGAATAAAAACAATTTTATAGATTTTTTGTCTGAATGGATTTAATAGAAGATGCTTTGGGTTTTACATCTAAAATCCTCTTATCGTTTTTGTATAAATGATTTTGTAGAAGATGAGAATTGAAACAATTATACAATTGAAAAAGATGATTGAGTATCCTGCAAAATGGGTGATTTTTGAAAGCGGTGATTTAATATCAAAGTAGTTCATTTGTATAATCAATTTGAAAATAATTTCTAAGAAGAAAATTATTTTTGCGTAAACCGGAATCCTTAAAATTTAACTGCCATAGAAAATTTTGTTGCAGCTTTTTAAAGTGTTTGAGAGTATTTTTTAACCCTAACTTTCAAGGTTGGTAACACGTTTGACATCGATTGAAGTAAGTTTAGTAATTTACTCTGGTAATCGGCTGAACTCTTTTAATAATTCTTTCCCGATTCTTTTACCTAAAATATTTCCGCCTTCGTTATCAGCTAATAATGAAGTCGTCAATATATCTTATGCGAAGCACCTGAATCTACGACAATACCGGTACCAGAATATGAGCCAAAATCTATCGGTAAAGAATAATAACATTCAAGTTTACCGTCGCATTAGCTTCTATAATTATTTTGTGCCCATGATGCATAATTATTTTCGGGCCGTTTTCATCTCTTTGATTATTTGTTGTTGAAATAGCTGCACCGCTTTTTAATATAATATCGTCATAGCAATCAAAAGTACCGTTAATTGTAAGTGTTGCTCCGTTTTCAATTGTCATTTTATTTTGAAGCGACTTCGAGTTAGTTATAGTTTCATTGTAAATTAATTTGCCGCCGTATTCCACAACAGGAGCAACTTCATAAAGATAACCTTCACCGGCAGAGTGTGTTAGCGTTTTTGTAATTTGTGTAGAAAATGTTGTGTCGAAATACCCGTCTTCAATATTTCTGAATCGGTAATTAGTATAACCGGTGACAGGCGGTGTAACTTTTACAGTAATGGATTCATTATTTTCAGTATTTAAGTTGGCTAAGAGAAAATATTTATCATCCGGATAGTTTTTATTTACAAGAAAGCCTGTATGCCAATGCATCTCATGAGCAGCTGCATGCAAACCAAGCGTCAGGTAATCGTAGTTTTGAGGTGACGGAAAAAGTTCTTTCGCTGCTGCATTGTATTTTCTCTCTATGTAATCTCCCGTGTAATTTAAATCCATTAAAGTATTCCCCAAATTTCCGTAAAGTCTTGGTACTAAATTATTATGAATAACATTCCATAGTTCGCTATGGTTACCGTTTGCATCAACTATTGCATTTCTAAGATCATCATTTGAACTAACATCATATGTCCAGAAAAATATCCCCTTGGCACCATGCGAAAGTGCCAGCATTACTTCGGCTTTTAATTCCGAGGTATCCGGCCTCCTCCAATGATTTGGGAAGTTTTTGATGTATCCGTAAGATTGAGCTACATAAAAAAATCCGGGTTTATAATTATATACTCTCTGTAATTCCGAACGCAGCCTTTCAAATTCTTGACTTTTAACCTCATTGCCGGGCCAATAAAAAGGATAATCGTCGAACATCAGTATTTGTGGTTTGGCTATACGGTTAAAATATTTAAACAGGGAGTCCCCGTTTTGAATTTTAAAAGTTTGATAAAATTCAGTTATTAATGGTGCATCGCTGTCTGCATGGACAAGCGAATCAACTATATGCATAGTTGCATAGGCATCAATAGTTGAGGGTTCGTCATGTACATACCAGTATTTTATGTTGTTCCAGCTTGAATAACTATTTACATAAGCTTGAATAGAGTCTATAACAATATCTCGTGTTAATGGATTCATATATCGTCCCCAAGCAGCCTGATCATATACTTCAGTATAATCCACATAAAGGGTTCCAAGCGAATCATTTCCCAACCAATCCACACAAAATTGTATTCCGGTGCCGCTTACACGATCCGAATATGTAGTATCTCCATGTGTATGCTTATTATTTTCGGAACCCCTTGAAGCAGTGATTCCGGAAATCATTGACGGGTATTGATAAGGCGCATCAAACTTAAAATAACCGAAGCTTCCATCTTCAGGGAAATCACTAACAATCAAATTTTTAGATTGTAAAAGAGTATCGGTATAATAACTGTTTCCACCGGTTGTATATTGGTATCTTAATACAACTTTTATTCTGCATACCGGGGCAGCCGTATCGGCACTCGGGATGCGGTTAAATGCCATTCTATATCGTGCAACATAACGGGGATATGATGGAACGAAAATTCCACTATATTTTTTCTCCTGGTAATAATTAGGGCCATAAACAAGTGAATCTCTCGGAACCGGCACTCCAACCGATGACCAGCATTGAGTATTTTGCCATGTTGCTGTATCTCCACAAGAATGCATTACTCCCAAAACCCATTTATCAGTTTGATTTTCTTTTGACGGCCATTTTGAATAATAAGCCCTGGCGTAATAGTTTATACCTTTAGTAGAATCATTATTCCAGGCCATAACGCTGTTGAAATTTGATAAAAAAGTCTTTGTACTTTTTTCCGCACGCCACCAAACGGCTTTGAAGCCAATATCTTTATACGAATTTTGTACTGCACCATTGGCATTGGTAGTTAAAT
>CAZKUR010000152.1:0-5432 GCA_964556005.1 uncultured Ignavibacteriaceae bacterium
TTCAACTTTGAATAAGAAACAAAATAGTGCGGAAAATATTTCTGATATAAGAAAAACTTATTACTGATATAAGAAAACATTGGAAAAGATTTCTGTTATAAGAAAAAAGTTTCTTAAATAAGAAACAAAAGGATAGACTCGGTAGGCGTCTAATCAAATAGTTAGCCTATAGAAATAAAATAGGAGAAATGAAAATGAATAATCATAACATTATAATGCTTGTGGTTATGAGTTTTATTATCCTCATAAATTACTGCGATGATAATTCCACCTTAATTGAAAACACTCCTGATAATGTTATCACCGATATAGATTGCAATGAATATAAAATTATTAAAATCGGTGATAAGTGGTGGATGGCAGAAAACCTAAAAGTCACCCATTATATTAATGGTGACAGCATTCCAGATTTGACCAATGCTGAGGATTGGGAAAATTCAAGTAATGGTGCTGTGTGCAGTTATGGAAATTATGGATATACATCAAATGTTAATGGGAGATTATATAATTGGTATGCAATTGAAGATTCAAGAAAAATAGCTCCTAAAGTTTGGCATATACCATCTGATTCTGAATGGAAACAGTTAGAGATTAATCTTGGTATGAGTCTATCAGAAGCGAATGAAAACGGATATCGTGGAATAGGAATCGGAGGTAAACTAAAAAGTGATGGCATTCAATGGGTTAGTCCAAATGTTGGCGCAACTGATTCGGTTGGCTTTTCTGCTTTAGGTAGCGGTCTGCGAATGCCAAACGGTTCTTTTACTGCTTTACTTTTTAGCGGTTTATTTTGGACTTCAAGCGAAAGTGAATTCGATAGTAATTATGCTATTTATCGAGAACTTAAAAGTGATACATCTGCTATTTATCGTTCAGCCGATTATAAACATCTTGGATTTTCCATTAGATGTGTGAAGGATTATAAATAAAATATTTCAATAGGCTAACCCGCGGCTCGTGTGCCTTGAGGCGCCTATAGTTCAGTTGGTGCTTCCAAGAGAGAACTTGGAAAAATCCAACCCGTCAAACCTGCCTGTCCGGTAGGCAAGTTGGTCATTCGGGCGGAAGAAAAGCAGACAGCATAAACGGCGACGAATATGTTGAAGCTCTGCAAATCAGTAAGTAAGCCATATGAAGGAGAACTTCATGTACGGTTTGACGAGGCGGAATGAAACATGTTGGAAATGATATAAGTCTATTTAGGTACGAAAGGGAAACTCCGATGCCGGACTATGGTGGAATCTAAAACGCTTATGCTTCATTCTCTACTCTACAACCGGACACCGTTTGCGCAATTGGCAAATTGTCTCGCATCCTCTTACAAAAATTCCAAATCCATTCTTTAGCAAAGTGGGTACCTAAGGCTCATCCGTTGTTAAAAAACAGGTCGACCTCGCATAAACTTCGCATAAGGATTTTTCGATTTCTGGTAGCAAAACGAGATTCTATTTTTATTTTTTTAAGAAATATTTTCTTCCTTTTAGGACCTTACTTATTGATTCAATTATATCAAATTACAATTAATAATAATTTGGAGTCAGAATGCAAAACGAAATCATTTATAAAAAACTACTTGAAATCGAAAAACTTCTTAAACTAAGTAGTGATGAGATATTTGATATTGAAGGAGCTGCCAATTTCTTGAAGACAACTAAGAATATTTTATATCAGTATGTCTTCAACAGAAAAATTCCTTTCTTCAAACCAAACAAAAGACTTTATTTTTCAAAGTTAAGTTTGATGGAATGGTTACATGAGAGTAAAATTGAAAGTGTAGAAGAGTTGGAGAAAGAAATGCAACCCTCTTACGACAGTAGATATAAATGGTTGAGAAATAAATAAAAAATCCCCGATGTATGCTGGCTCCGGGGATATAGCTTTTTCATTTTGCAACGAAATCGGGGTAAATCTCACTGCACCGCAAACTTATTTATTAGCTTTAATAAAGTCAATAACCTTCGTAAATATTCTATTTTAAGATTTTTGTTTCTTTCCTTTACTCTTTTTATAATAACCCAAACATTTGTATGGTATGAGCAGAAAGGTGTTCCATTCGCAAATATATGGGAAATTTATCCAGCCAGATGATGAAAAATACTGGATAAAAGTTTATGCTGAATCTCTATTTAGGTATTATGACTTAGTAAAGGCTGATTGTTCTTGTTTTGAATGCAAAAGAGAAAGGGAAAAACTTGTAGATTATCTTGATAATAAAAAAGCATTTAGACTAAGAGATGAAATGAAAAATAAAACTTTGATACCGAAGCATCAGGGTATGCCCTAACAGAAGGACAGGGGAAGATCCTTAACTGTCAGCCGCTTATTTAAGTAAAATTATCTTTTTAGTCTGTGCAAAGTCTCCTGCTTGTATTCTGTATAGATAAACTCCGCTTGACAGGGTGGATGCATTCCAATTTATTTCATAGGTGCCAACAGATTTTTCTTCATTAACCAGTGTCTCAATTTCCCTTCCAAGTATATTAAAAATTTTAATGACAACCTTTGAAGAATATGGAATAGAGTATTTTATCTTTGTACTCGGGTTAAATGGATTGGGGTAGTTTTGGGAAAGTAAGAATTCTAAAGGTACCTTTTCATTCTCTTCTACAGTTGTTAAAAGATCATTTTGTAAAATATAAAATCCGTCCCTGCCATTAGCATAAATAATGTTCCCATCAACTGATATGACATCAGTATCAAAAATTTTATAAAAACCAACTTCAGTTGGTGTGGAAGGATCGCTAACGTCTATAATTCTTACTCCCAACCACCAATCAGCAACATATGCGTAATTCCCATCAACAATCACATCTAAAAAACTTGATGAAAACATTGAATCTGCTGTATAATATCCAATTTCGTTGGGTGTACTTTCATTACTTATATCAATAATTCTTAATCCCTCTTCTCCATCTGCGATGTAGGCATAGTTGTCTTTTAAATACATACCATATGCCTCACCCGGGGTATCGTAACTAACTAATAAAGCAGGGTTATAAACATCGCTTACGTTAATAATCTTGAATTCACTAAATGCCATATATGCTTTGTTGTTGATAACACGCAAGCTATGTGCATATGAAACAGCCGGCAGTTCGTAATATCCTGCTAATGAAATGTTTTGCAAGTTTGAAATATCAAGGATTAATAATCCTGAACTTCCAGCGGCTAAATAAGCATAATTACCAATTATCTGCATGTCATCACACCAATCATCATAACCTGAGAAATAGTAGGGGTTTGAAACATTTGATATATCATAAATTTCTAACATTGGTTCCCCATTATTCTCTACAAACGCATAGTTTCCAGTTACGAAAATAAAATCGGGCCAAAAATTAGGAGTGACAGATTGTGGAATATAAGATCCTGCTTCTGTTATATTGGAAGGATCTGTAATATCGAGAATTGTGATCTTGCCTTTTCCCACATAATTATTTTCATTTTGTGTAGTTATGTAAGCAGAATTACCTTGGATACTAAAACCCCATACATTGGATTGAGTAGTATACTTTCCAAGTAAGCTTATATTTTGACTTTGCTGCGCAATAGACAAACCGGTGAATAGAAAAGAAGAAACAAAAATTAGAAACAGTTTTTTGTTTATTGTGTTCATATTAAACCTCCGCTAAAAATAGAAGAAAAAAGAATCATTATTCCAGGATTATTTTATTAAAATCATTTTTCTTGTTTGAATAAAAGGACCAGCATGTAGTCTATAAAAATAAACACCACTTGGTAGATTGGTTATATTCCAATTTACCTTATAATTGCCCACAAGTTTTTCTTCCTTAACCAAAGTTTCTATTTTAGTTAATCCTTGTAAACCATTTACATTTAATTGGCACATCATTGATAGTATGTTGAAATTTAGTTTGTCTGGTAGTACTCCTCTGTGAATTCTATCTTGAGGAAATGCTGTTACTAAAAACAGCAATAAGAAAAACAGAATTTGTAGAAAATTTTTTATACCGAGCCTCTATTGAATAAAAAAAGTTATTCGAAATTTCTGCTTCGGGAGAGTATTCTATAAGTTTGATAACGGGATGGTGTTAATAACAATATTCTATACTCTTGCTCTCACGGAGTAGAGAAAATTTATTAATTGTAATTAGCAATTATTTTTTTATAATGTCAAGAAAAATAATATTAGAATTTGGCAAGTGTAGTTAATTAACAAGGATAGTCAATTAACAATAAGTCTTGAAGTAGGAGAACATCATAAGAAGTAAATAAAAATTAATTTCAAACATTTTCTCAACTTTTTTTAGGATCCCACCATCCCTCTCCAAATTCTCAGATCGGCTGCATGTGCTTTCATAGGTCTTTCTAATTTCCTATAGAGAATCGCGTTTGTAATTTTTTTTGTAGAAAAATTATCAAACTATATAATGAGTCTATCGAATATGCTTCCTAAAAGGGAAAACAGCTCCTTAGAAAGAACTTAAAATATAAATAGGTATCATCAGAATAAATCCAGCGATTTTTAACGGATTGATTTTACCATTCTTGTTTTTAATCTTATCTAAAAACTTTTCTTTAAGTGTCAACTCACGTTTCTTTTTGATTTCATATGCAATCGTGTAGCTACATTTAGTTTTATTCCACGTTGGACATCCCCAGAATTTTTGTCCTACATTCTTGCCTTGCCTAGCTTCTCTTAAGACAAGTTTTTTCTTGTGTTCGAGACAATAAAAATTTATGGTTTCCAATTCTTTTTTTTGCTGAACGTTTTTTAGTTCCAATTTTCATTTTTTCAAGCAAGTTCTTAGCCCATACATATTCGGTTGCCAGTATCGCAGGACCAATAGGAATTACAATAAATGCTGGCCCTGGAAAAACTATTAGAATAATTCCCAAAATTAAAACAGTGAATCCAACTAATGAAACAACAATTCTTTTTAATCTTGCTGGTGTCATTTCAGAATATTCAATTCTCCTTACTCATCTTCTTCACTAATTCATCCATTTCCACTTTTAATTTCTGCACTTCTCTCGGGATTTCATCTTCAGTAGTAATACCTTTTTGCTTGAGTATTCTAATAATGGCCTGAATCTCCAACATATTTGATACTAAAAGTTCTTGATCTGTTATGAATCTGTTTTCATCGCTCATATACTTTTGGTTCCTTCAACTTAAGAAATTATTATATACTTCATAAATCACCTTAATGAGTTAATTAAAGTAAATAAAATTATTATCTATTTACTAACAGTTGATTGAAGTTTTACAAATAATAATCTAATATACAACCGCATTGATGTCTACACTTTGAAGTTCTATTTTTAATGCCACTTGTTCAACTTCTTTTTATCAGCAGTGGACTGACTTTATGGTTAGGTGGTGGAACAAAATAATACTTCTTTTATGGAAATATAAGGTGTACCCCAATCCCTGTACAGTTTTTGCCTTAATTTAAGGTGGACAATAT
>CAZKUR010000153.1:0-5430 GCA_964556005.1 uncultured Ignavibacteriaceae bacterium
AAGAAACTTCTTGAGGCAAAGAAAGATAAAGTACAGGTTAATAATTCTAAAAGCTAACCCAATTAAAGCCTTCAACCAATTCTCATCCAATCTCTTCATCCAATCATCACCAAATTTCACTTCTCATCCAAATCAAATTGTTCTTTTATTCCCTAACTAATAAATTTTTGTACTTTTACTTTACAAACAATCCCGAGGAACAAAAATGAAAAGATTTTTCATAGTTATTTCATTTGCCGTACTGTTCATTACTTCTTCCTTCGCACAGGAAGGAATGTGGCTGCTCAGCCAGATCAATCAATTGGATCTTAAGAGTAAAGGACTCCAGATAGAAACAAAAGATATTTACGATCCTTCTAACCCGTCGCTTGTAAATGCTATTTTACAACTTGACGGAGGAAGTGCATCATTCGTATCGCCGGAAGGACTGGTTGTTACAAACCATCATGTCGGATATGCCGCATTGCAGCGTTCATCTTCAAAAGATCATGATTATATAACCAACGGTTTTCTTGCGATGAATAAATCCGAAGAGATGCAGGCTCCCGGTTATGTTGCGAGAAGCTTAATTAAAATGAAGGATGTAACGGATGAAATACTTCCTGCTGTTCAGGGAATAACGGAGCCAAATAAATATGAAGAAGCTGTTAACAAAAAAATAAATGAAATGACTGATGAAATTGAGAAAGGTAAAGATGATATAGATGCAACGGTAGCAGAAATGTACAACGGCAAGCAGTATGTCCTTTTTGTTTATAAAACTTTTCATGATATAAGGATTGTGTATGCGCCGCCGTTATCGATTGGAAATTACGGTGGAGAAATCGATAACTGGATGTGGCCGAGGCATACGGGCGATTTTACATTTGTACGCGTTTATGTTTCACCGGACGGTAAAGGAAGCAATTACAGTCCCGATAATGTTCCTTACAAACCGAAAGTCTGGCTCAAAGTTGCAAAGACAAATCTTAAAGACGGCGACTTAACTTTCATAATGGGATTTCCCGGGTTTACTACAAGGTACAGAACGTCAAATTCCGTTGCATGGAATATGAAATACAATTATCCTTTTACAATTAAACAGTTCGGTGATGTTATCAATTTGATGGATGAACTGACGAAGGATTCTCCCGAAGGGCAGATAAAAGTTGCAAACCTTAAAAAAGGTCTGGCTAATACGATGAAAAATTACGAGGGAAAATTAGAAGGCATGACGAAAAGCAATTTCCTCCAAAAGAAAATTCAGTTTGAAAAAGAATTAATGGAATTCATAAACAGCAAGCCCGAACTCAAAGCTAAGTACGGCGATATACTCGATAATATAAAAGAACAATATTCAATTTTACTTAAGACAAAAGATAAAAGCAATTTATTGAATTATTACGGATTTCTTTCGGGCACTCTTTCAGGGATAGGTTACCAGATTTATCAAACCGCAAAAGAAAGAGAAAAACCCGAAGATCAGAGGCTGCCCGGTTATTCTGATAAAGCAATTCAGCAGAGGATTGACGGATTAAGATTTCAGTACGGCAGCTATTATGAACCTGTTGATAAAGCATTGCTTGTCCGTTACTTGAAAAAGGCTGCTGCACTTCCCGAAGATCAGAAAATTAAAGGACTTGATTATATTCTTAATGCAGACAATTACATGAGCATCGAGCAATTTGTCGATAAAGCGTACGGCGAATCAAAGCTCAGTGATCCGGAATATGCTAAAAAACTTTTCTCAATGTCTTTATCCGATTTGAAAAACAGCAACGATCCTTTTATTAAGCTTGCTATTAATATTACTCCTGAGCTTGGAGAAATTCAGCAGATAAATATTGCTTTCGGCAACAATATAACCGAACTTAGGAAACGCTACATCGATGCCGTATATGAATGGAAAGGAAAAACGTTATATCCCGATGCAAACGGAACTATAAGATTTACGTGGGGTTACGTGAAAGGCTACAGCCCGAGAGATGCTGTTTGGTATAAACCATTTACAACCTTAAAAGGAGTCGTGGAAAAGAATACCGGTGAAGTTCCGTTTAATATGCCGGAAAAATTAGGTGAGTTGTATGCAAATAAAGATTTCGGAAATTGGGAAGATCCGAAGCTGGGCGATGTTCCGGTTGCATTTTTGAATCAATGCGACATAACCGGGGGCAACAGCGGAAGCCCTGTAATGAATGCAAAAGGTGAACTTGTCGGTCTGGCCTTTGACGGCGATTACGAAGCACTGATAGGCGATTGGCAGTATGATGCTGAAAAACAAAGAACTATCAGCGTCGATATAAATTATGTTTTATTTATTACAGACAAATTTGCACATGCGGAAAACATTCTTAAAGAAATGGGAGTAGCAGATTAGTACTGAAGTAAATATTATAGAAGGCGGCCAAAAAATATTGGTTGCCTTCTATTAAAAACTTATTAGGAGATGTAAATAAAATGGAAACCTCGGATTTAACGACAATTAAAAATCAATTGGTTGAACGACGTCAAAGGCTTCAGCAATCGGCAAACCAAATATCCGACTCCGAAAGTTTATACGGCTTACTCCGTGAAGTTGATGCCGCATTGGAGCGAATTGATAAAGGTTCTTACGGGATATGCGAAGTATGTCATGATACAATTGAAAGAGACCGTCTGCTTGTTGATCCTTTAGTGAAGGTTTGCCTTGATCATCTCAGTTATGACCAGCAAAAGGCCCTTGAATCCGATATCGAGTATGCCATAAAAATTCAAAGAGGCCTTCTTCCGCCAAAAGATATAAAATTGAATGGCTGGGATTTTAGTTATTCATACAACCCTGCAGGACATGTAAGCGGCGATTTCTGTGATTTAATTCCGGCTAAAGACGGTTCTATGTCTTTCTTACTCGGTGATGTTTCTGGTAAAGGCATTGCCGCATCTTTAATGATGTCTCATTTGCATGCTCTAATCCGCTCACTGCTTTTATTTGATTTGCCTGTAAGTGAAATTGTTCAAAGAGCAAACAGGTTGTTTTGCGAAAGCGCGATTTCTTCAAACTATGCAACATTGGTTTTTGGTAAAGCATCGCAATCTGGTGAAGTAGAAATTTGTATTGCCGGGCATAATCCGCCGCTCGTTTTACGGAAAGAAAAAATAACTTCCTTAAAAGCCACCGGGGTTCCTGTCGGTTTATTCTGCGAATCAAAATATGATGTTCATAAATTTACGCTTGACACCGGGGATTATCTTCTTCTTTATTCGGACGGATTAACGGAATCTTCAATCAATAATATTGAGTATGGCGAGGAAAGAGTTAAATCCCAATTCAAGCTTGCGGCTAATCAATCACCAGAATCATTAATCGAAATGCTGTTGAGCGATCATAAAAATTACCTGAAGGACACACTTCCATCGGATGATATAACGCTGGCGGTGATTAGAAAAGTATAGAATAATATTAACGGGCACACCTAACTGTCTGCCGGGTGATTTGGCACAATTTATAACATTCCAAATTGTGTTGAAGCTAAAAAGTTGAATTAATAAAAGTGATGTTCTTGCCTCCCCCAGGGGAAAAGCTGCGGGTTTCGGCAAAATTAAATTAGGTTATATAAAGATTTCTGTGTAGTTTAGAACCCTCTGGAATTAGTCCGGTTTTTATTTATTATTATTATAGAGGTTCTTTAGTGAGTACTAAATTATTTGTGGGTTCTCTTTCGTGGTCGGTTGACGACCAAACTTTACAGCAAACATTTGAAAAACATGGAACTGTTGTTTCAGCGAAAATTGTTACCGACCGGTACACAGGCAAATCCCGTGGTTTCGGTTTCGTTGAAATGGAGAACTCTACCGATGCCCAAAATGCAATGAAGGCATTAAACGATACAGAATTAAAAGGAAGAAATATCGTAGTTAATGAAGCAAAAGCTCGTACCTAAAAAGATATTTTAATATTGTTTCTGAGGAGGCGTCTGTGTGACGCCTTTTTTATTTTATGAAATACCGGTTGAAAGAAATTTTATTTTCTAAATTTATCTCTTGACATCACCGGTTTAATAAATTATTTTTGCCGGAAATTTTTAAAGATATTTTCAAGTGAATTTTAATAAAACATATCAATTTCTAATTCCTTTCCACAACCTTTCCTGGCGTGGCTGGCGCCGTTAATCCTTTTTAAGTTCTAACCCGAACTTATACTTTCAAAAAAAATATTTTCAACTAAGAGTTTTAACTCTAAATCATTTATTTAATTAATCAATTTCCGCTTGAGCGGATAAATAATTTAAAGGAGGCCAAAATGGCTGTTTCAAAAAAAATTCTATTGGATGAATCCGATTTGCCGGATAAATATTACAACATTCAGGCTGATATGCCTAACCCTTTACTCCCGCCGCTTCACCCCGGGACAAAACAACCCATCGGTCCGCAGGATCTCGCAGCGCTTTTCCCGATGGAATTAATAAAACAGGAAGTATCAAAAGAACGGTATATCGAAATCCCCGATGAAGTCCGGAAAGTTTATAAGATGTACAGGCCCACTCCATTAATAAGGGCTTCCAATCTTGAAAAAATGCTGGACACACCTGCGAAAATTTATTTCAAATATGAAGGCGTAAGCCCAACCGGTTCACACAAACCAAATACTGCACTTGCACAGGCATACTACAACAAAATTGAAGGAGTAAAAAAATTAACAACCGAAACAGGCGCAGGACAATGGGGGAGTGCATTAAGCTTTGCCTGCGCTCAATTTGGTTTGAAGTGTGAAGTTTACATGGTAAAAATCAGCTATGAACAAAAACCGTACAGAAAAATTATGATGAATACTTACGGTGCCGAAGTAATCTCATCACCAAGTCCAAATACAAATGCAGGCAGAGAAATTCTTCGCGAAGATCCGGATTCTCCGGGAAGTTTAGGCATAGCAATTTCCGAAGCCGTTGAAAGAGCGGCTAACTCGGAAGGAACGAATTATTCTCTCGGAAGTGTATTAAATCATGTTTTGATGCATCAAACCGTCATCGGGCAGGAAGCAATTAAACAGCTTGAATTGGCAGGAGATTTCCCCGATATAATTACTGCACCTTTCGGCGGGGGTTCAAACTTTGCAGGCTTAACATTTCCGTTTTTGCGATATAAGCTGCAGGAAGGAAAGAACATTCGTTGTATTGCTGTTGAACCTGCAAGTTGTCCCAAGTTGACAAAAGGTGAATTTAGGTACGACTTTGGCGATACTGTTGGTTTAACTCCACTTATACCGATGTACACGCTCGGTCATACATTTGTACCTGCTCCGATTCATGCAGGCGGGCTGAGGTATCATGGAGCAGGAGCTACTATCAGCCAATTATTAAAAGATAAAATAATTGAAGCAGTTGCTATTCAGCAGATTGAATGCTTTGAAGCTGGTGTTAAGTTTGCTCAAGCCGAAGGAATAATTCCTGCGCCTGAATCAAACCACGGAATTGC
>CAZKUR010000154.1:0-5310 GCA_964556005.1 uncultured Ignavibacteriaceae bacterium
GACAGTTTTGTTACTTCAACTGCCTGAGAGTCGATATCAACTCCGTAAATGTTGTTGAGCAGGATTCTTTTTTTCTCGGCAGTTGTTAAACGGTAAATTCCTTTATCGTCTTGATAAATCGGAGAGTTTTTGGATTGCGATATCTTTTTAACTGTCCCGTCATCATTAGTGTAATATTTTAAATGCCAGTCAAGTAAATACTGGAAAGCGCCGATTAAGAAGCTGCCGGAGCCGCAAGCGGGGTCTAGGATTTTTATTTTAGATACTTGCTTCGGAGTTAATAGCCCTTTTCGGTTTGATGAATCTAAATTAGTTTCGTCATCACGAGCGGAGCGAAGTGATCTCTTATCTGAAATAAAAGCTGTAGATTGTCCGCCTTTGGCGAGACCTCGTCTTTGACGGGCAAAGCGGACTTCGTTCGAGGACTCACTCGCAATGACTCATTTATTTTTTGCAAGTTGACCCCGTCAGATTGATTTAATAATTTGCCGAGAGTGTTTTGGACTATGTAATCGACAATGTATGTCGGAGTGTAATAAACTCCGCCGGCTTTTTTAACTTCGGGTTTATCTTCTATTACCGCATGATGTGCGGAAGTAAGTCTGATTACTTTACCTAAAAACTGCTCGTATACCTGGCCAAGTATATCAGCCGGCAGGACGGAAAATTCAAAGGGACTTTCAGGATAATAAAGATTTTTAATTATGTCTTTTATTACTTTATCATCAATGGTTAAGTCGAGAGTTAAATTATCCGGGTTTTCATTTCTTTCTTTTTCTTCATTAAAATGAAACAGACCGGAATTATATTTCTCATCCGCACGGTGATAAATCTGTTTTAATCTTTCATAAACATTTACTCCGTTCTGCAGCGACATCAACTGGCCGTAATCTTCAATACCACGATCTTCACATATTCTTAAAAATATTATTCTGTCTATTGTTTTTTGAACTGCATAGTTTAATTCGCGAATGGTAAGGGATGGATTTCTTAATGCAATATTCCTTGCGATTAAATTTCTCCATTCTTCCATCTGGTCCAGGAAGAAATCATCGACTTCGGCAGTTCCTCTTTTCTTTTTATTACTCTCAACATATTTATCGAATGAGCCTTTTAAGATTGCATCGCGTGAAAATATTTTTTCTATCTCGTTCCATTTGCTCAAGTACTCTTCAAAATTATAATACATTACCCTTGCCGTAGAAGCTTTATCATTTTTATGCGGCGGAATCCGGCAATCGTAAACAGCGAACTCTTCAAAATCCGTCAACACGCTTAAGGGAAGTTTTGCAGACCATGCATAACTTCTTACCTGGAATGCAGGCTTGATATCTTCTTTTAAATTTATGCTTGGCTTTTTAGCTTCGACAAAAAACTTACGTGTACCGCCAATCCGGAAACAATAATCCGGAGCTTCAATAACATCTTTTGTTTTGAGGGAATATTCGTGAATAACATCTTTGTATGCTTCGGCATAGCCTTGTTTATTTTCCACATCCCAGCCAAGGGAAATAAAGAATGGATCGAGATATTCCCTACGCAGCTGTGTTTCGTTATAATTGCCTTTTTTGTATGTGTCGATATTGCGGGAAAAAGTTTCTATTAGTCTTTGTATTGTTTCGGGAGCCCCCGGCATTGAATTTTCCTACCTTTTAATTAAATAATTGTTTTTCATTAGTACCGTTAAATACTAAAATATAATTTAGTATAAATGTACAAAAAAGGAAAGGAAAATATAATAAGAAATAAAAATTAAGAATAGAAAAAAAAATCCCATGAAAGAAACGCATGTGTGAATATAAATCAGAGGATTTATACCGGAGCAGGAACTTCAAACCATCATTGCTCCATCCAGTATACTATTTCAAATCCGCCGGTGCCGGGGGAAAAACGGAGGCGAGCCCCCTCATAATCATTTGCCCGTTTTTATTAAAACATGAACCATAAAATTACTATTCGTACCAATACTTAATACCCATCCTATGATTCTCATAACCATAACCGGCTGAGCTGCTCGTTTGAGTTGTTGCAACACCTTGATTTATAGCTGCTGAACTGTACAAAACCGTACCGTTTCCATTGCCTATACAATTCCCCTCAGATGGATTTGAAGTTAGGCAAACTATCGCTCCAATTATTGTTGTGTGCACATGTACCATATCATCGGCAATAATAAGTCCTTTGAATGTACCGGAATTAAGATTTTTTATTGCTGCATCTGTTGAACTATTATGGACAATTAATATCCCTGAGCCATCTACATTTGAAGGGTTCCAAATTTCGCTTGAAGGTAATTCTACATAGGTAACTCCTGCTAATGGATAATTTAGCAAAGCCGGATTGGTAACATATTGACTGCCGCCTTTACCTGAAATTGCAATATTCTTAAGAGTTCCTTCAGTATAACCACCTAAAGTTCCACCTAATACCTTGTCCGGAGTGTTAGGATATCCACCAGGGTAAACAACATTCTCCATATAAAAATCTGTGTTATTATTTTTAGCGGGGGCATAATCGACTTTGCTGACTGTAGCCCCTATTTGTGAATTTCCACGTTCACTGTAGTTATTGGTTGTCCAAATGGCCAAAGTGCCTGTGTTGCTGATAACATTCCCGTTTAAATCATGATTTCTGCCATCCACAACTAAATTTCCCAATGTTTGAACATTATTGTTAGCGGAAATTGCGGCTAAAACCGCAGCCGGAGTAAATCCTGAACTCACAGATTTTTTCTTAACATAAACTATTACTGTCTTTTGAACGGAATTATAATTACCGACAATATTTAATTTAATTAAGCTATCACTATCCATATAAATATCTGTAATTGTATAAGAAGTTGAACCATTCATTAAATTCATCGATGCCGGTGAATTAACTCTAAGGCTTGGATTATCACCCAATTTGGCAATTAAAATTTGTGCGGTGCTGTTACAAATATTACGGACTTGAATATTATTGTAGTTATCGACCGCTTGCTGAGTTGAGTTTGTTATTTTAGTATTTAAGCTAAGATTTACAAGGCCAAAAATTAAAATACTTCCAACAACAACTATTAATATCATTTTTCCCATAGGAACCTCACTACTTTAAGTTTTTAGGTTTAATCACTTGCTGCCAGGATATTGATTCATATGCATTATTAACTGGTTCCGGTGATTGACAATCTATATTTAATTGAATGCCTCTTATTAGTTTTCTATTCGACTGGTTAACCAAAGAGGCGTATGTTATTTTTGTACCGCTCGAATCAAAATATATAAGCTTAAAATTTGTCACTGATTCAAGCGATAATGTTTTGCCGCTGTTTAAGATTTTATGCAGCGGCATATCGTTAGGATTAGTCGTATTTAACAACTCACTTTTATTTCCTAAATAATAACGGATTGTATCGGACACACCATTGTTGTCATAATCCGAACAATATTTAATTGTGGTTGAGTCTGCAACTAATATTTTATTTCCTGATATACGATAACCTATCTTATAAAAATCATCTCTTATAACTTCGTTTGTGCCGATTATTCTTTGCTGGTTGAGCATATCAAATTCTTGTTCATAATTCGAAGATCTCATAGAAGAATTTACCTGTGCAAGCAGAAGTAGCACAAGTCCACCGATAACAACCGATCCTAATATGTCTAAAACACTATTCATTATTTGTCTTTCTAATATGAGACTAATTGACTAAATACTAGTTTATCGGAAAGAAGTGAATTTGTAACAGTAACATCAATTCGTTTTAAGAAAGTTTGCATAGAAGATTTTGTATCCGGATAATTGTAGCTGACATAATAGACTTTAACGGACACATTGAAATTTCCAAGTCTTCCCAAAGTCAAAACTGTTGAATAATTATCATAGTCATCGATATCATTGAACTGACTAGAATTATTCTCGCCGGTATCTTTACCTAAATTGCTTGCAGAAGTTAGAAGCGTTGCATTGGCGACAGGACCCGATACGGTTTTTTGATCAAAGGCTTTATTCATTATCTGATCAATTAAAGTTTGTCCCGCTCCTGTCCCGGTTATTAGCGCTTCATTATTATAGACAATATCTGATTTCATACTTTTTGAATTATTAATATTTAAAATAAGTATGCCTAAGAGAAATAATCCGCCAATCACTAAAAACTGTTGAATTGAATTCATTTTATATTATCAAGTTATTAAAGTAAAATCTCATGGATGTATTCATACTATATTTATATCATGACTGCTGGTGTAATTATCCGTTATTATCACATTATTAGCGGCTGCAATTCCTGTCCTCCAGGTCGGATCTAAGAATAATTGATTAGCAGCCATATTAGCTCCGCTTAATGCACAATCGTGTGCAACGCTTCCTGAATAACAATCTGTGTAATTGTCAACGGCATTATTCCCGAAGCTGCCGAAATTCTGGCCGAATACAAGGAATATTAAGCTGAAACCGGGAACTAATAAAAGTGATGCTTTACCTACCAAAATTTTTATCCTTCTTTAATTTTTATTTTCATTTTTTTAATCCGATTTGATACTTCGAATTTTCTTATCTATCAATATTAAATGCTTTAGCCGGTATGCTAATTCTAACTTCCGGCGGAAAACCTGATATAGTCTTAAATTAGGCTCCTAAAAAAGTTTAGAATTTCTGGGTGTTATGCTTTTGGGTTTTTTACTCAGGATAGTTATGCCCAACAGAGATAGTCCGTCGATAACTAAGAACTACCGAGCTGAACTCATTAACTTCGCTTCCTTTTAAGCTGTTTTTTTTAGAACACTCATAGATTAAAAGTCACTAATTCAAAAGGAATGCCACGTATTATTTACCAAACGAGACTTTTGTGTCTAAATTCAAATTGAATTCGAATAGCAACATTTTTGTACTTCGTAACTATTACTCTACTGGTATAAATTATATCGCAATAAATACATTGTTGTTACCGGTCGAAAAATAAAATCTCTCCTCTTCAGAGAATACCGTTGGAATAGGACTTAATCGATTAACTGGGTAAACAAGGAAGAAAGCAAATGAACAAACTTGCGGAAACGTTTACGGAAGCAGGTTTCTCACCTTATGATCTTGAATTAATTAAAAGCGATACCAATAGAGAAGCGTTTTAGAATAATCTTACTTAGCTTGAAAACATGTTGAGTTCCGAAACTATTATTAAAAGTGGGTGACCAAAAAGTCCGTCGACCTCGTCAGGTCGACGAGACCTGACTGGTAATTTTATCATCACGAACGAAGCCTGCCTTTGCCGAAGCGGTCTACCTGCACGCCTGCGTGTTGGAACACTTCGGTGTGTAAACACGAAGCGTTTCG
>CAZKUR010000155.1:0-5306 GCA_964556005.1 uncultured Ignavibacteriaceae bacterium
TGATCATTTCACTTCAATTTTATTTATTTTCAAAAGTCACTTCATTTGAAGAAATGTATGTTCCTCTCAAACCTTTAAGAAAAACCTTAGCTGAACTAACTGAGCATAATGCCCGAAGGAATTCATTTGGAAGTTTAAATTCATATCCTATTTTTACGGAATATCTGCCTTTCGGAATTCTTCTAAAATCATAATGAGAAAGTATAGTCGAATATTTAATTGTTTTTCCTGCTCCGATTAAAATAAGGTCTCTTGAATTCGGACAGGTTTTTTCTCCCATACAATCGATATCAAAACTGGTTTCTCTAATTAATTTACCGGTACTGTCCTTCATTGTTGGTTTAATTACAGTGAAACAGTCATAGTTTCTGAAAACATAAATAGAATCTTTTGCATTGTTTGTCATTGAGAGAAAAGCTCTTAAAGAAAAATCCAAATATTTTAAGCTGTCGGTTTCAATTGACAATACCGGTTTAATTTTATTTATCTCTTGAAGTTTTTTATGATAAGCTTCGATTTCAGGAGTGGTAACCGAATCCAGATAAATAACATCCGTTCTAAGCCTAATATTAAATTTAAGAACTTCATCCTGACTTTTAATTTCAATGCTGTCAAATCTATCTATATACGCAATATATCTTGTTCTTAATACATATTTCCCAATAGGTAAATCTTTGATTATATAAAAACCCTTTACATCTGTTGCAGCACACTTATTTGTATTCATGACGATAACATCAGCCCCGATTAAAGGTAAACCGTTATCAGAATCTGTAATATAACCTTTAATCGTTGCAGAAGGTATTGTCGTATTAAAAATCAGAAGAAAGAAAATAACCGGAAGAAGTTTGAATGATTGCATTTTATTTTCCCATAAAATGTAGTTAATCAAAATTAATGAAAAGTTTGACATTATTCATTTAAAAGTTAAAAACACATGTTAACGAATTATTCCTAATCTTTTAATTATTTAGTAGAGTTGGAAAACATGTTCGTGGACTCATTCTCACATTCGGGAGAGAAGCACCGATACCAATTCTAAGTTTTGAAAATGCCGAAATAAAAACCTGCGATTATTAAGATTAAGTATAAATTAGCAAATAAATTTCGGTGGCATAATATATGTTTTTAAGAATTTTTCATATCTTTACTTAACCCAGGGAAGTTTAATTAATATATTAAAGGCAATTAATTATTGAGTGAATGCCCATAGAAAAGAATTTTACCGAAAAGATAAAATGTTATCACTGCGGAGATGATTGCCCGGATTCATCAATTTCGATTGACGATAAATATTTTTGCTGCCAGGGATGTAAAACCGTCTATGAAATTCTGAATGAAAACCGGTTGTGCAATTATTATATCCTGGAAGAAACTCCAGGCATCTCACCAAAATACCCTTCCTATAGAAAATTCGATTTCCTCGATAACCAGGATGTTATTCAAAAATTAATTGATTTTAAGGATGATAAAATCATCGCTGTAACTTTTTATGTCTCCCAGATGCACTGCAGTTCATGTATCTGGCTCCTTGAAAATCTTTATAAAATAAATAACGCAATAGTTCAATCCACCGTTGACTTTCTAAAGAAGCAGATAAATATAAAATTTAATCATACTTTAATTTCTCTCAAAGAAGTTGTTCAGCTTTTAACCTCAATCGGTTATGAGCCGCAGATAAATTTAGAGAGTGTTGAGAAAAAGGCGCAGCAAAAATCGAATAAAAAACTTTATTATAAAATCGGGATTGCAGCATTTTGTTTCGGAAATATTATGCTGCTCAGCTTCCCGGAATATTTATCAATCGATGTTTCGGATATTTTCTTCATAAGATTTTTTGGTTATTTGAATCTGATTTTGGCATTGCCCGTATTTTTCTATTCGGCAAGCGGGTATTTCATTTCGGCATTCAAAGGTTTAAAAAAGAAAATTGTAAACATAGATTTCCCGGTTTCGCTTGGAATATTAGTTCTATTTATCCGCAGCGCTTATGAAGTACTTTCACATTCCGGTGCAGGATATTTTGATTCATTAACCGGGTTAATTTTCTTTTTATTAATTGGAAAATTATTCCAGGAAAAAACTTATGATTCATTAAACTTTGAAAGAAATTATAAATCGTATTTCCCTCTTTCCGTGCTTGTTAAAAAGAAAGAAGAAGAGAAAGCAGTCCAGGTTTCCGAACTTAAAGTCGGCGATAGGATAATAATTAGAAAAAATGAAATCATTCCTGCCGATGCTATTTTGTTTAAAGGAAACGGAAGCATCGATTACAGCTTTGTAACGGGAGAATCAAAACCGGTGAGTAAAGTTTTGGGAGAGTTAATTTATGCCGGCGGCAAGCAAACCGGCGCTGCGATTGAGCTTGAAGTAGTAAAGGAAGTTTCGCAAAGCTATTTAACTCAATTGTGGAACAATGAAGCTTTCGATAAAAATGAAGAAAGCAGCTTTACGGTTTTCACCAACCGTGTCAGCAAATATTTTACTTTTATTGTTTTGGCAATCGCATTTGTCAGTTCCGCCCTCTGGTTATCAAGCGATATTAATACCGCATTGAATGTTTTCACAGCAGTTTTGATTGTTGCCTGTCCCTGCGCACTTGCATTATCGACACCGTTTACGTTAGGCAATACTTTGAGAATTTTCGGCAAGAATAAATTTTACATGAAAAACAGTGCAGCAATTGAAAGACTTGCCAAAATAGATACAGTTGTCTTTGATAAAACAGGTACAATAACAAAATCCAGTGGAAATCAAATAAAATTTGTTGGTAATGAACTCAATTCATTTCAAAAAGAAATTGTTAAAGCAGTTGTGAAAAATTCCACACATCCTTTAAGCAGAATGATTTACGATTCACTGGATGTTAAACATGAATTATCTATGACGAATTATGAAGAGTATTCGGGTAAAGGGATTGAGGGAACTATTCTAGGAAATAAAATAAAATTGGGTTCAATTAATTTTATTGAAAATGATTTTGAAAGAAATAATAAATTAATTGACAAATTTGAAACGAGAGTTTACCTTTCAATAAATAACCAGGCTATCGGTTATTTTGAATTTGCAAATGCTTATCGTGAAGGAATAAATAAAACTATTCGAAAATTAAGCAACGATTACGATGTTTCACTTTTATCCGGCGATGATGAGGTTGAAAAAGAAAATCTTCTAAAATTTTTTAATGATGAATCAAAGCTGCATTTTCGCCAATCGCCTGAAGAAAAATTAAAATATATCAAGTCGCTTCAATCATCAGACAAAAATGTTTTAATGATAGGCGATGGGCTGAATGATGCCGGCGCACTTGTGCAAAGTAATGTAGGAATTTCGGTTACCGAAAATATTAGCAGCTTTTCGCCTGCATGTGATGCTATACTTGAGGCGGGAAAACTGAATAATATTTTTGACTTCATTAAATTTTCTAAAACAAGTGTTCATATTATTCTTATTAGCTTTGGAATTTCGTTTTTATATAATTTAATCGGTTTAGGATTTGCGGTTGACGGAATGTTGTCGCCGATTGTTGCGGCGATTTTAATGCCGGCAAGTTCTATTTCGGTAGTGTTGTTTGCAACTTTATCAACAAATTTGATGGCAAAAAAGAGAGGTTTGTTATCTCTGTAATTGTAGTATTAATTGGTGTCAGCTTATTCGTAGCTGCATGTTTTTTAGCTGCTTTCCTGTGGTCTGTGAAAAGCGGTCAATACAAGGATACATACACTCCTTCCGTTAGAATTTTGTTTGACGATAAAGAACCGGAAACAAAAGAAATTGAAAATAATTCAAGGGAACAAAATAAGATCCAGTAAAAACTAAGGAGACTTCTAGATGGAATTGGAAACTTTTCAGTACGATAATAAGATTGTAAGAAATTTTGGGCTGGCTACAATCTTTTGGGGAATTGTGGGAATGTTTGTAGGCCTCGTTATCGCCACACAGCTTTTTACACCATCGCTGAATCTTAATCTTCCGTTCACAACTTTCGGAAGAATTCGTCCGATACATACAAACGCCGTTATTTTTGCTTTTGTCGGAAACGCAATCTTTATGGGAGTTTACTATTCGCTCCAGCGTTTGTGCAAAGCAAGAATGTACAGCGATTTTCTGAGCAAGTTCCATTTCTGGGGGTGGCAATTAATTATTGTTGCCGGCGCTATAACCCTGGCGCTCGGATATACTACAAGTCATGAATATGCGGAACTCGAATGGCCGATTGATATTGCAATTGCTATCGTTTGGATCGCATTCGGTATTAACATGTTCGGAACGATAATTAAAAGAAGGGAAAGTCATCTCTATGTTGCTATCTGGTTTTACATTGCGACATGGGTAACTGTTGCAATTCTGCATATTGTTAATTCGATTGAGATACCGGTCAGTTTCCTTAAAAGTTATCCGGTTTACGCCGGTGTTCAGGATGCGCTTGTTCAATGGTGGTACGGACATAATGCCGTCGCATTCTTTCTCACGACGCCTTTTTTGGGTTTGATGTATTATTATCTACCCAAAGCGGCGAAGCGGCCAATTTACTCTTATAAATTATCAATTGTACATTTCTGGTCGTTAATATTTATTTACATCTGGGCAGGGCCTCATCATCTTCTTTACTCTGCGCTTCCCGATTGGGCTCAAGCGTTGGGAACAGTGTTTTCAATTATGCTGATTGCTCCATCCTGGGGAGGCATGATAAACGGTCTGCTTACGTTAAGAGGCGCATGGGATAAAGTTCGTCAGGATCCGATTTTAAAATTCATGGTTGTTGCGGTTACCGCATATGGAATGGCAACATTTGAAGGGCCAACGCTTGCTTTAAAAAATGTAAATGCAATTGCACACTTTACTGATTGGGTTATAGCTCATGTTCATATGGGAACTTTAGCCTGGAATGGATTTTTAACTTTCGGAATTCTCTATTGGTTGGTACCAAGACTTTATAATACAAAGTTGTTTTCACGAAAACTTGCAAACTTTCATTTTTGGATCGGCACACTCGGAATTTTAACATATCTAATTTCAATGTACTGGTCAGGGATTACGCAATCGTTAATGTGGAAACAGTTTACTCCGCTCGGTACTCTTCAGTATCCGAATTTCCTTGAATCAACTTTGCAGATTATTCCGATGTACATTATCCGTGCCTGCGGCGGTCTTCTCTATTTCATCGGTGTGATTATGATGGTTTATAATTTATATAAAACCGCAAAACAGGGAGCATTAGTTAAAGAAGAAACTGCTCAAGCTGCGGCGCTTCCAAAATTTACAGATCCGTTTGTAAAAGGGAAAAGGCATCGCTGGCTTGAAGG
>CAZKUR010000156.1:0-5303 GCA_964556005.1 uncultured Ignavibacteriaceae bacterium
AAACTGCTCCTGTAAATTTATTGGTGTGGGTTAATTCGAATTCTTTCCTAATCCGTATTCAAATTAAAAATCGAAACCTAAACCGGCGCTTACCGTGTTATAGCTCGCGATACTGTAATCTATATTTATTGAAAGGATTGCAAGTTTAAAAGTGGATCCTAAAGTGAATCTAAATGAATTATCACCCGATAAATCGAAGGAAATATCTGCAGTTTGAGGTCCTGTTGGAGTATCATATTGCTGCTGGTAGTGAATAGTAATTGACGATGTTTCGTATGATATCCCGGCATAAGGAGAAACATTCAACATAGAAGGCCCGAAAGTTTTACCTGCGAAAATACCGAATTGTGTTGCCGTAGCTTTAAAAATATCGCCGACCTTCATTGTTTGTGTAAATATCCCGACTGCAAGATCAAGCGGAAGAGGATTTTGCATCCAAACAGCAGGATTATGCATTACACCAATTCCGAAATAACTAAACTTCCCGAGATCCGAATTAAGTTGAAGGGAAGGTAAATATCTTATTGATAAGCTCGATCCAAATACAGTTCCAATAGTTAATTGCGGTGCACCTAAAGGCATAATAGGAAGATTATCTAAAACTCCGGTTATATCAGTGGTTACAAACTGAGAAGGAACGGTATAATCTCCATAGGCAGTATGAAAGGTTTCCCCTTTAAAGTTTACAATTACATGATCATCCTTGCTGCCGACTATTGTTGGACCTTTAATTCCAACATTAAAATCCTGACTTAAAATCTGATCCTCAACTGCATTCTTTAAATTTGGATTATTTATGCCTTGAGTTAAAATATCAGCTTCATTCCTATTAAATCTAAAGTTTGCGTCGGTGCTGAAAGTTTTATTTTCATCTTTAAAGAAAGTTCCCATGGCTACAATTTTAAGATTGAAATCAAAACTATATTTAACCGGTTTTGGCACTCTTGTTAACCAGCCCGAATTTAAATCTGCGCCGAACCCGGATATAACCGGTGCCACGTAAGTGCTAGCAGCATCTTTGGTTAATTTGGATAGTGTTTCGTTTAAATCCTGTGCGAAGACGGAACTGGAAAAAGTAACAGCAGCAATCAAAAAGAAACAAAAGTTTTTAAGTTTGGCCTTCATTCTTCCTCCTTTTTCGATATGGGTTGATGTTTTTTTAGAATTAAAATAAATATTCATGATTAACTTATGTAAGTTGATAATTTGTACCAAATTTTATTCCAAAAAATTAATATTTTCTTTATGAATTTACAGTTCTAATCAATACTTTATCAATAGCATGTTTGTGCGATTTTAATTAAAAACAGTTCTTTTTAATAAAAATAATTCAAGAAAGTATTTTTTCGGAAGATGGTAAGTAGAATTTATTTTTTTAAATATTTTACGACAGCTTCAGTTCTTGATTTTACATGCAGCTTTTCATAAATATTCCTTATATGGCTTCTAACCGTATCGATGCTTATAAATAAATTGTCCGCTATTTCTTTATAGCGGTAGCCTTTAGAAAGGCTTTCTAAAATTTCAATTTCCCTTTTTGAGAGCGGTTCGGAATCTTTTTCCGGGTAATTTTTACTTTTAAATGATTCTACAACCATTCTTGCGATCTGGCTTGTCATCGGCGAGCCGCCTTTTGAAACATCTTCAATGGCTTCCAGCAGCTTTGCAGGCGGAGTTCTTTTCAGCAAATAACCCGATGCCCCGGCTTTCAGTGATTCAAATATCTTTTCACTGTCTTCGTAAATAGTCTGCATAATTATTTGAATTTTGGGATTCAGTTCTGTCAGTTTTCTTGTGCACTCAATCCCTGTCATGTTAGGGAGGTTGATATCCATTAGTACAACGTCAACATTAACTGCAGGTAATTCGTTTAATGCCTCTTCTCCCGAGTTGTAAGCGCTGATACATTTGAATCCTTCCGAACCATTAATTAGAATTTGAAGGCTCTTTCTCAAATCTTCATTATCCTCAACTATTGATACTTTTATAGGCATAATTTTTTTTCTCAAAACTATACAAAATTTATGACTAAGGCATTAGCATGAAAATGTTAATTTTAACATGGATAGAAACATATCATAATTTGCGTTCCATTCCCGGGAGCCGACTCAATTTTTATTTCGCCGCCAATACTTTTAATCCTGTATTTCATATTTTTTATGCCGTTTGATGTTTCCATCACTTTTACAGCATCGAAACCCTTGCCGTCGTCTTTTATGTCAAAACGAATTCTTTCCTTATCAAGGTTGAGTTTAATTAAAGCAAACTTTGCTTCCGAATACCTTTGAATATTTGTTAGTATCTCTTTGATGACTAGAAACACTTCGTGCCGGACTTCAGAAGAAATGTTTATTTCAGGAACAGTAATAGGGAAATCAAACCTGCAGTGTACCTGGGATGATTCGAAAAAATTTTCTGCATATTCGGAAATATATGCAATCAGATTTTTTAAATTATCGTTTGAAGGATTTACGGCCCAGACAATTTCATCAAGCTTATTTATAGCTTCATTTGCCGCTTTATTTATTGATTTAATTTGATTTCCGTTCATAGATTTATATTGATCTGGATTCATTGCACTGAGAATGGAAATCTTTGTTAATGCCGCACCTACTTCGTCGTGCATGTCCCGGGAAATTCTTGATTTTTCATTTAATATTGCCTGCTGTTCCTTCAAGGCTTTTAGTTTTTTCCTGTAATTCCTTGAAAATATAAATCCGAACCCGGCAACAAAAAGGGATAAGCCTAACATTGCTGTTATTGTTCTAAACCACCATGTCTGCCAGAACGGAGGTTCGATAATTACTTTTACGGTTAGAGGTTTTGTAGCCCAGACACCATCGTTGTTCGTGCCCTTTACTAAAAAAGTATACATCCCGGGATTGAGATTTGTATAACGGGCTTCGTGTTTTTTACCGTTGAATATCCAGTTTTCATCAAAACCTTTAAGCTGATAAGCATAATTGTTTTGAGAGGGATCCGTAAACTCCAGCGCGGAAAATACAAATGAAAAAACAGATTCATCATAGTTAAGTTTAACTTCATTAACCAGGGAAAAATCTATTGACGTTTTAACAGGCTGATCAAATTTTTTAATATCGGTTAAAACAATATTCGGAATTGAAGTATTATCCAGGACGGAATCCGGATAAAATAAATTCAAACCGTTTATTCCGCCGAATAGCATTTTACCGTCTCTTGTTTTTAAATATGCACCGGAATTGAATTCGTAAGATTGTAAACCGTCGTTCAATGAATAATTTCGAAACTTTTTAGTACCGGGATTGAATTTTGTCAGCCCTTTGTTTGTACTAATCCATAAGTTACCATTATCGTCATTCAATATTCCGTAAATAAAATTGCTTGGAAGCTCGTCATTTTCAGTGTAATGATAAAATTTTTCTTCTTTAATATTAAATTTATTCAAGCCGTCCTGAGTTCCCACCCAAAGAATGTTGCTGTCATTAGGATCTTTGAAAATAATTTGTACTCTATCATTGCTTATCGAAAAGAAGTTGTTCGGGTTGAAAGTATAATTTTTAAATTGATTGGTTTTAGTGTTTAATTTTATTAAACCGGAACTGTATCTTCCTTCCCAAAGAATGTTGCTGCCGGTATATAAAATCGTATTTACTGAATTTAAGTCGATATTCTTAAATTCATATTTCCCGCCTTTATTTTTCTCACCTTTAAACAATCCATCCATCGATGCAGCCCAAATTATAGAATCGCTGTCTTCCGTTAGAGCTTTTACATCGATTAAATTGTAATGCGTAAATTTATTTTTTCTATAATCAAATCTATCCAGTGATTTATGAGAACCAATCCAAATTGCTTTATCGTGATCGTAAAAAACCGAATAAATATCATTACTCCCAATGCTGTTTTCCCCATGATGCTTATAAAATCTGTATGTTAAATTTTTAGGATTAAATTTTATTAATCCCTTTTTATTTGTTCCGATCCAAATATTGCCTTTATTATCTTCCGCAATACCGCGGATAAAAGTATTTTCACCGGAATTTATTTCGGAAAATTTAAGCATTTTAAATTTCGGCTTATTTGGATTGATCTCTACCAAACCGGTCCCGTTATCAGTGCCGGCCCAAATCATTCCCGATTTATCAACAAGCAGCGCTTGAATTCCGTCTAAAAGGTTTGGACTTTTGTTCTCAGGCTCCACTTTTGAAAATATTTCTCTGCCTTCAATTGATTCATATAACCCGTTTAAGGAAGTCCCCGCCCAAATATTTCCGTTTTGATCTTTACATAAAGCTTCGGTAAAATGATTGAAGGGAGTAACCTTACCACGGTTTAATATGCTGCAGTTAAATAGTTTTTTATTTTTATAAACAAACAAGCCGTATTTTGTGGCAAGCCATATGCTTTTATAATTGTCAATTAAAACCGAATTTAAAGAATAAAAATCAATAGTTTTCACATGGATTTTTTGTTTTATTTCGTTAATTGCATCCGTTAATTCCTTATCATGATTATGTACAATATTGCCGAATTCTTTACATTGACTGGGGTCTAAAAATCTATAATAATACTCACCGTTTACCGGAGATAATTTTTTCTCTAAAATGTCGGCGTCATTTTCCGTATCGAATTTTCTTAATACATTGGAATAATTATAATAAATCCAAACTGTTTTATCTTTAATAAAAATTTTCTTTGAATATAATTTCTTAGGCTGAGGTGTTTCGTAAGGGTTAGTGTTAAAATTGCCGTTCCTTCTATTATAAATGCAATAACCCTGATCGGTTGAAAAGATTAAAAGGGAATCGTTAATTTCATTTATCTGTCTTATATTATTATCAGGCGGAGAACTTTCATTTGAAAAAGTATGGCGAAAAACTTTAAATGAATAACCGTCGAACCTGTTTAATCCGTCTGCTGTTCCTGCCCATATAAATCCCTGCGAATCCTGGAATACCGAATAAACTGAGCTTTGTGAAAGGCCGTCGACAACCGAATATACTTTACATCTGTATTTAACTCCTTGAGCAAATGAGATGCAGCCGGCAAAAAACAAGAGTATGAAGAATGAAATTCGCATCTATCCATAAAAATAAAATGGCACCCAATAATACTATAATTCTTATAAAAATACATGAAAAAATTGCGGCTAAATTTATACCTGAAAACTATATAAAAAAAGCTGATGCGGTATTGCATCAGCCTTGATAAATAATATTATCGAATAGAAATTATAAAAAAATTAAATTACTGTCAGTCAATTCTATGTTAACTAACCGGAAGATTTTCCTTATTTACTATTACGACATTTGTCGCCTTGC
>CAZKUR010000157.1:0-5204 GCA_964556005.1 uncultured Ignavibacteriaceae bacterium
GCGTAGGTAGACCTGTCCGCCGATTTATCTACCGTAGCTTTAGCATAGGTAGAAGCCAAACGTAGGCGGACCTGTCCGCCGAAGTTCCGAAGGAACGTAGGCGGAAGTAGAACGTAGGTAGTCATAAATCCAAAGGCCAATTACAATTTACCAATTACTAATTACCAGTTCACCTCCCGAAGATGGCATCGAGAAGTCATAAGTTGGATGTGGGAAGATTGGAATGATGGAAAAATGGTGTAATGTAGTCAATAGCGTTTTTCACTTCATGAACCGGGCTTCCAAAGTCTGTTAATATATTATTAATCCGGGATGTTGCGAGGGGGAATTGGGTGAATATCAAGTCTATTTTATTTTGTTTAATGATGTAAAGCTCAATATATTTACATTTAAAGTTCTGTTTTAGAGGCTGTCGACTTTAAAATATGAGAGCAATAGAGCAAATAAAGTAAAACACAAACACAGAGATTTTTAAAACTCGATTCACATGGTTTTTATCTGCTATGGAGATATTCAAAAATTTAACGGTAGAAGAAAAAAAAGCAGTCTTAGAAATTAAAGAAAAGCTTACAACTCTCTTAGGAGATAAGCTCAAGGCTTTTTATATATTTGGTTCGAAAGCCCGCGGTGATTTTGATTCCGAATCGGATGTAGATCTTGCAATTATAATTGACGGTCTTATTAGAGACACGAAGCTTAAAATTATAGATATTGTTGCAGAAATTGAAACAAAACATATTGTTGTCATATCTTCACTGATATTATCTATGAAAGAATTCCAGGAGCTTAAGGGGCATGAAAGAAGGATAGCCCTTGATATAGAAAGGGAAGGCGTTCCTGTATGACGCAAGAGAATAAATGGATTAATATAAAACAAGAAACTGAAAGAGCAGAAGACTGCCTTAAGTCTGCAGAATTGTTAAGCATTCATGGTCAGTATGCCGATGCGGTTTCAAGGCTGCATTATTATTCTTATCATTATATCAGAGCTTTGCTTCTTTCCAAGGGATTAGAGCCTAAAACACATGAAGGAAGCCTAAGGCTTTTAGGTCTTTATTTTATTAAAACGGAAATTTTCCCGCCTTTATTATCTCATATTTACGCCAAACTTATGAAATATCGTGGAGAAGCAGATTACAATCCATCATACGTGTTTACAAAAGAAGATTACAGCGATTTCAAAAAAGAGGCTGATTTGTTGAGCAGGCAGATAACGGAATTTCTTCAAAAAGAAGGATTCAGGTGATCTTATGTCCATGGAGATTGTGTAAAAATTAAAAAAGGGATTTTTGGGATTAACGATTGACGAATGAAAAATTTGGAATACTGTGAATGCTGCATCTAAAACATCCCAAAGGACCTGTTTTTCATTCTGCATTCCAAGTGATGTGTTTTCACGTTGTTTTCCAATATTCCAAGAAAACGGTCTTCACATCGCTTTCCAATATTCCAGGGAAGTTGTTTCCCACGTCGCCTTCAAACATTCCAAGGGCTCTGTTTTCTATGTGCCTTCCACTCTTCCAAAGAGTTGTTTTCCAAAATTCCATTATTCCAATTACCAATTACTAATGACGAATTACGAATTACCAATAACCAATTACTAATGACCAATTACCAATAACCAATTACTAATGACCAATTACAACTGACCAATGCCTACAACTGTCATTGCGATCCGCCCAATTGGTGTTATCTTTCTGAAGGCAGACAATCTTTCGTTTTTAATTAAAAAGTGAGATCACTTCACCTGCCTGTGCGAAGTCTGCCTACGCGAAACGCTTCGTGTTTACACACCGAAGTGTTCCAACACGCAGGCGTGCAGGTAGGCCGCTTCGGCAAAGGCAGGCTTCGTTCGTGATGACAAAATTACCCGTCAGGTCTCGTCGACCTGACAAGGTCGACGGACTTTTTGGTCACCCACGTGGGGATGAGTTTGAAATATAAATTAAAACAGTAGAATTTTTCATCATTCAAATGAAATTTTCTCTTTTCAAATTATTTGGACATCAGTAAGGCAGGTATAAAAAATAGCTTATTATTCCGTTTGAAATCACGTCATATTTTGGTAATTTTATTAGTTAAATTTAACTGAAAAAACAGTATTAAACATGAAATTTACTCTATTAGCTTTCTTCATTTTATTAGCGATTAAATTCACATATGCCCAGAATGATGTGCAGTTAGGTTCGGGAATTAGTCCGAGACTTTATCAAACAAACGCTGGACTGTTTGATTATTCGGATCCTGCTGCAGTAAATATAAAAGTGGCAGTTTGGGGATTTGTTAGATATCCGGGGAAATATATTGTTCCTGGTTACAGCAATGTAAATGATCTCCTTTCTTATTCAGGCGGCCCTACCGATGCTGCAAGGCTTGAAGATCTGCGTATTATAAGAATAAACCCGGATTCAAGTGAAACGATAATACCATTGAATTATAAAGATTTGCTTTTTAATTCCGATGTAACTAAAATTAAGGGTTCTCCGCAGCTTAAAGCCGGTGATGTATTGTTAGTCAGCGGTGAACCACGTTTGTATTTTACAAATTATTTACAAATAGCTCTTTCAATAGCATCTACGCTTATTTCACTTTCAATTTTGCTGATAAATATATTTAAAAAATAAGGGTTCTGATTGAATGGATAATTTAAATGGAAATATTAATTCCGAAGAGACAACTTCGCTTAAGGATTATATAAATCTTATCCGGAATAATTTGCTGCCGGTTGTCGTTATTATTGCCGCAGTTTTGGCAGTGGCAGTAATTTATGCCGTCAATTCAAAAGATATATATAAAGCCACGACATCATTAAAGATTTCCAAACCGCAAGGCAGTGTTTTGGACAATGCGCTTATGCCGGACCTGCAAAGCTTTACCGACGACAGGTTTATTTCCACTGAAATAGAAATAATGAAGAGTTATACTATCCGCTCTGCAGTTGCTCGTGCTCTTATCGATACTTTTAGGGTTAACGGTGTATCTAAGAATTTTTATTTAATTTTGGATCATAAAACATTATCCCATAATCCGGGCGATGTAATTCTACCGGCAAAAAAGATCGCGGATATGTTGAAAGACAAAGTTGATATTGAACAGAAAAGAGGCATTGATATAGTTGATATTTCCGCAGAATCTCCTTCGCCGTATGAGGCTTCTCTAATTGCAAATTGTTATGCGGATGCATATAATAATTTTAACCTGGAAGAGAATAGAAATCAGCTTACTGTTGTAAAGAAATTTTTAGCTAAACAAAGCGATGAAAAACAGGGTGAACTTAAAACAGCCGAAGACGCTCTCAGCAAATTTCAGGCAAAGGGTGGAATAATTGCCTTGGATGATCAAGCCCAGGCATTAATCCAGCAGCTTTCTAATTTTGAAGCTCAAAGAGATGCAGCTAAAATAGGTCTTGCTGCTTCAGATAAAGCTCTGAATCAATTAAAAACCGAGCTGTCAAATCAAAATCCTAAGATTGCTGCATATATAGATAACCTGGCTTCTCAATCATACTTTCAGGCTTTACAGGACGGACTGGCAAAACTGGAAGTAAACAAAGATCTTGCACTCGCGGATAAGACTCAAAGCATCAATAAAGAAGCTGTTGTAAAACAATACGATGAAAAAATTAAAGCGCTGAAAGATCAACTGAATAAAAAGATTGAAAGCTTCAAGACCAATATGTTTGCTACGAGCCCTGATGAGATCAAAGATTTAACCGAGAAAATATTAACTGAAGAGGTTAATAATAAATCACTGCAAATACAGGTAAATGAGTTTAATGGAATAGTCGAACGATATGAATCAAAATTCAACAGGCTTCCTAAAACTTCAATAGAGCTTGCAAGGCTGGAAAGAAAAAGAGAAGCTGCCGAGAAATTATATTCATTACTTGAAGAGAAATACCAGGAAGCAGTGATAAATGAACAATCACAGCCAGGTAATGTAATCATAGTCGATCCGGCAATAAAACCTGATTTGCCTGCAAAACCAAATCGTATCCTGATCATCCTCATTGGATTTGTACTCGGCGGTGGACTTGCATTCGGTTACGTATTTGTCAGGAATTATTTCGATAACACGATAAAGACCCCCGAAGATATTCAGCAAAGAAATATTAATCTGCTCGCATGGCTGCCTCAAATCGAGGGAATGGGCGTAAACGGTTCAAGGGAATATGAGTTTATTGTAGCACGGAAACCTAGTGCTGCACCAAGTGAGGCTTTCAGAACTTTAAGAACGCGAATTCAATTTTCAAAGATAGGACTGGATGCGGTAAAAACTATCTTAGTTACTTCTGCAGTTCCTTCGGAAGGAAAAACAACCGTATGTGTAAACCTGGCAGGCACCTTTGCTCAATCCAACAAAAAAACATTGATTATTGATTCCGATTTAAGAAAACCTAAAATCCATAACCTTTTCAATACCCAGCGTTACCCGGGCCTTATAGATTATTTCTTTGAACAGCTGCCTTTAAAAGAAATTATCAGGGAATCCGATATTCCTAATTTAAGCTATATTACATCCGGAACAATTCCTCCTAATCCTGCCGAAACAATTGCTTCCCAGCAGATGAAAGATTTCCTCGCGGAAATGAGGGAACGGTTCGATGTAGTTATTATAGACTCGGCCCCGTTAATTGCCGTAACCGATTCTGAAATACTTGCTACAATGGTTGATGCATCAATACTGATTGTTTCCGCAGAAGAAACAGAAGTAGATATGATGGAGAACGCAGTTCAAATATTGAGACGTGATAAATCTTCATTTATCGGGGTAGTATTGAATAAGTTTTCTTATAAATCCGGTTATGCCTCTTATTACAAATATTATTATTACTATTCCAATCCCTCGGGAAACGGTAAAAAGCATAGGAAGGCTTCGTCTAAAAAGGCCTAAGATATAATTCGGTTATTTCTTGTCTTCTCTAAATCTATTTCCTTAAATTAATAGGAATACTTTTATAACTGCACTGTTAGCTCCTTTATAAAAAATAAATATCAGAAAAAGTTGTATTAGCTAAGTAGCCTGCATCGTTTTTCTTCAACGATAGGTAGTGGTTTGCTGTTAGGTAGTTGGTTGTAGATTTTTGTAGAGAAAAACATCGTCATTACGAGACCGACCTCAAGCTGACAGACATTCGCAGATCGGTCGAAGTCCGATTTCGATATTCGAAATTGAGATCTCGCCTAAAAGGCGGATAATCTCAA
>CAZKUR010000158.1:0-5134 GCA_964556005.1 uncultured Ignavibacteriaceae bacterium
CCTTTCGCTTAGTATAATTTAAGGCTTTTCCACCTTAAATTTTTGTCCAGTTTTTGGGGTACATCATAAAGTTACTCAAGCGGATTTAAAAAACACCTAATATTGTGGCATTTGATAATTGGGTTACCTGCCTTTTTAATTATAATATACAGTGGTATTAAATTAAATAAGGACTTTGAACAGTTAAAAGATTCTGAAATAGAAACAAAAAGTCTGTTAGATGAAATTAGTATATCAAAAGATATTATAGAAGATAATTTATATGAAAAAAATGTACTTCTGGAAAAATTAGAAATTGCTTTAAATATTAGGCATAAATTTTTTTCAATTATTGCTCATGATTTACGCAGTCCGTTTACAAGCCTTCTGGGATTCTCAAACTATTTCGTCGAAGATTTTGAAATTCTTGCCGAAAATGAAAAAAAAGAAACCGCAAAAATAATTAATGATTCAATAAACAAACTTTTTGATCTAATTAATAATCTCTTAATATGGGCTAAATCCCAATTTGATAATAATAATTTTAATCCTCAGGAAGTAACCCTTCATAATACAATCGAAACTGTATTTAATGCTTTAAATATATCTGCATTTAAAAAGAAAATTAATCTTGAATTAAATTGTACTGATGATATTACTGTCTTGGCAGATCCGAATATGTTAGAAACAATCATACGCAACTTGGTATCAAACGCAATTAAGTTTACAAATGAAAACGGAGCAATAAATGTAAGAGTATCGGATAAAAACGATTTCATACTAATCGAAGTTATAGATAACGGTATAGGAATGAGCGATTATGTTGCCCAAAATATTTTTCAGTTAGATAAAAACGTCAGCAGGAAGGGAACTTCAAATGAAAGCGGTACAGGTTTAGGTTTAGCAATTTGTAAAGAATTTATTAAAATACATGGTGGAAATATTTCTGTAAAAAGTGAAGTCGGTAAAGGGACAAATATTTCATTTACTTTGCCAAAGTAATATAGTTTAATTATCAATTTTTGGTTTTGGATTTTTCATTTCCTTGAAGGAATAACAACAATAAAAAGCTTTTTTTACTAACTTTTGAAATATTTAAAAAAAATGTAAACATGAAAATAATTAGTTACCAATTACCAGTAAGCCCTTCCTTTAGCAAGGGAAGAGTGGGGATGGGTTCAATAAACAAAAAATTAAACATAACAAAGTATTATTATTTAATTCTATTTTAAGAAAAACCTCATCCCATAGTCTTTATCCTAATAGGGGAAGGACTTATTTTTAATAAAACGTAATCTTGTCTTTTCTTATCAATGTGCCAGTTATTCAGAAATAATAATCCTATATGAATTCAATTATCAATTTTTGACACTTTAATTTCGAAAGGTTCATTCGATTTCTTTAAACTTATTTCCTTTTTTCCCCGCAAGTGTAACAATATCCTTTATGCACACAAATAGTACCTTCGCATTCAGGACAAGCCCATCGCAGTTTTTCATTTTTAATAAATTTTCTTATACCTAACTTTTTTATATCTAAAAGATTTCCAATCATGCTCATACCATATTTGAGCCTGTATCTTTTATCAAGATGCTCTAAAGTTGTGCATGGGAATTTATCGCAGCTAAAACAGAACTTTGCATTACCGTTTTTAAAGATTGAACAATTTTTAATTTTGCATCTGACCCGCGTAACGGGTTTGTTTGTATCTATTTCCCTGCAGCCGGGGCATTTGTTTTTTTCTCTTAAATAAGCCATACAAATGCTGCAGTTCATTCCGCAAGGAGCAATGAGAGAAACTATATTCATTAGACTCATATTTCCTTTTTGACAATCAATAATTTACAATACAAGTATTAAATGAAATAACATCCGGCTAAAAATATAAATATGTTCCTATTCATTAGGGATTTTATTTTATTTCTTTCCAATGATTGTATTTTGCCGGCTTATCCGCCTTTTGTAATATGACCCGATCCCGAAATAGAAGTTTGCACTACGTCAGGATTTCCATAATAAGTTATGTTTCCAACGCCATTTACGGAGGCGTCTAATTCATCGGAGACATAAATTGTCATGCTGCCTGCGCCATTAACAATAACCCTGCATTTTTTTGCAATAAAATTTTTGGCCGAAACATTTCCTGCACCATTGACAATGCAGTCGAAATAGTTCGCATTGCCCATTAAATAAATACTGCCTGCGCCGTTTATAACACAACTCAAAGTGTCGCATTGAATTTCTTTTTCAGCATTTATTTTCCCCGCACCTTCAATTGAAAGACTGTAAATATTTTTTAACGAAACATAGATTTTTACAGTGATGTTGGAATAGCTTCCATCTTCCAAACCGGTTAAAAGAACTCCGTTGTCATTTTGAGTGATTACTTTATTAATGATATTATCGTCGGCTTCAATCCGGATGGACTGTGTATCTGCCTGGCTTAGATAAACATTCCCAACGTTTTTAATTGTGAGACCGGAGCATTCTTCTACTATTCTCGTTTGAGATACAATTTTTCCGGAACCGTAAATTGTGTTATCATTATTTATGGAAGTGGATTTATTACATCCAAAGAAGAGAATAAACGGTAAAATAAATAGAACAGTCTGGAGAAAAGAAATTTTGTTTTTCATAATCACCTCAACCCTTTAAATTTTGATAATCCATCACAATGGATTTGATTTTCAGCAGGTTAAACAAATAACTCAACTGACAAAACTTAAATCCCCTGATTTTCAAACTGAAACTTAAATTATCTAAAAATCATTTGCTAATAAAATTATTTCAACGGTTGATTTTTCATTTAATTATTGAAAAAATCGCATAAAAATTTTAGATGCCGACATTTTTTTTAGGCAAAAGACGGGCAGCATAATAATGATTTTAATGAGATACAAAAAAATTTTTCTTTGGCGGAAGAAAATCATATACCGAATTTAAAAGAAATGGGCCGAAGTATGATAAAGTGGAAAATCGGTTTTGAAAGACTGGGCGGAATTAAGTTTAATGGTGATTCGAGAATATTTTATACGCTGCTTCATTCAAACTTATGGTCACTAGCAGTTATTTTCCCTGATAATAAGTTATATGCAGATATTAATAATTTATTTTTAATGATTCCTGTCCTGAAATTAATTCATCGGATGAAATAGTAAATTTGCACAATTCTTTCAAACAAATGAAGGTACAGCTTAATAACTATATTGAGAACTTAAAAGCGACAACCGCAGCAAAAGAAAAGATAGAAAGTGAGCTCCGAATTACACACCAGGTTCAAATGGATATGATTCCTAAAATATTTTCGCCTTTTTCGGATAGAGATGATATCGAATTGTATGCTTTCCTTGGGCCGGCAGAAGTCGGCGGCGATCTTTACGGTTTCTTTTTTATTGATGATCATAAGTTGGTGGTAGTAATCAGGGATGTTGCTGATGAAGGTGTGCCGGCATTATTATTTGTTGATGTTACAAGAACATTAATCCATTCTAAAATGGTAAAAAATACAGGCCATCAGATGTAATTGATCAAATAAATAAGGATCTTATTTTGAATAATGATTCTAAACTTTTTGTTACGCTTTTACTTGGAAAATTTGATCTAAGGGAGAGAAAAATAGAGTATACAAATGCAGGATATAATCCGCCTTATATTGTTTAAAAAGAAAGGAAACTTAAACAATTAAAAGACATGCATGGAATGTCGGTTGGATTTTTTGATTTAATTCTGTATACTTAAAGTAAAATTACTCTCAGCGAATGTGATAAATTTCTCCTTTGCACCGACGGAATAAACGAAGCGATGGATTTAAATAATAATGAATATAATTATGAACGCCTTGAAAGCTGCATTCTCCAATTGAAGAACTTGAGAGCTAAAGAAAGTACTTCTCTGATATTGGAGGATATTAAAAGCTTTACTAAAGGCGCCGAACAATCTGATGATATTACGCTTATGATTGTTTCGCTGAAGTGAGATAAAAAAAATAGGAGTTACAATGGAAAAATTTTTAGAAGCTGCAATTGAAGAAGCTAAAAAAGGAATGGCAGAGGGAGGAATTCCTATCGGGTCTGTACTTGTCGTCGATGGGAAAATAGTTGGACGCGGGCATAACCAGCGTGTACAAAAGGGGAGTGCGGTGCTTCATGCTGAAATTGATTGCCTTGAAAATACAGGCAGAATTAAAACATCCGATTACCGGCGCGCTACTTTGTATTCTACTTTATCTCCATGCGATATGTGCAGCGGGGCAGTACTTTTGTATGAAATTCCAAAAGTGATAGTCGGGGAAAACCGTACATTTTCCGGCCCTGAAGAATATTTGCGCTCTCGCGGAGTGGACGTTGAGGTTGTGGATAATAAGGAATGCCGTGAACTTATGGATGCGTTTATTAAAAAGAATCCTGAACTCTGGAACGAAGATATCGGTGAAGTGAACGGAGAATGATCTCGAATACAAAATTATTGCTCTATTATTCTTCTCTAATATTGTAGATATTAAAAAATTCGCTGAAGCCTGCTATATCGAATACTTCTTTAATGAAATCTTTCATGCAGCAGAAATTTAATTTTTTCAAAGCATACATTCAGCCATGCAAGTAAAGGTAAAGAAAGTACACTCTCAAAAGATGAATTCTTGGAATGGACAAAAAGTGTTTGGACATTTCAAGTAGTTTCAGCAAAAAAATTGGTCATCCCTTCCATTTCCAGAAGAACTTCCAAATCGTTTAATTAAATTATACCCATTCAAACAAGATGTTGTCTTAGACCCATTTTTAGGCGGTGGTACCACAAGTTTATCAGCGATAAAAAATAACCGAAATTATGTAGGCTATGATACGAATAAAAAATATGTAGAACTTGTAAATAAAAGAGTTGCTGAGTATTCTAATCAAAAAAATTATTTTAAAAAATGGGCTAACGTTATAAAGGATTCATACCGAGCGAAGCCGAGGCATGGCATAGCTATCATTATGTGATAATCCAGTTAAATCTACCTACGCAATAAAATGGCTTCGGCAGGTAAACTGCAAAGCGACTTAACTCGACTATTTGTATCGTTAATAGAATATTTTATATAAGCTTTATAAAAGAAAAAATTATAAATTAACTTTATTTAACTCTTATGGCTGAAAATGCGGAAACGAGTATCATT
>CAZKUR010000159.1:0-5048 GCA_964556005.1 uncultured Ignavibacteriaceae bacterium
TCCTCCGCGGTTTGCCGTACTTGAGTATAAACCTCCTTCAAAACCGGCGAAGAAAAAGCAGAAAATAAAAAATATATGTTTGGTTGGAAAAGGTGTAACTTTCGATTCAGGCGGTATATCACTAAAGCCTGCAAACAATATGGGTGAAATGAAAGCCGATATGTCAGGTGCTGCTGTTGTTGCAGGAACAATTTTAGCTGCAGCCGAAGCAAAATTAAATGTAAACCTTACCGGGGTAATTGCTTCGTGTGAAAATATGCCTTCGGGTAATTCGGTACGGCCGGGAGATGTTATAATGACTGCATCCGGCAAAACTATAGAAATCGATAATACCGATGCAGAAGGAAGAGTTATTCTTGCCGATGCATTGGACTTTGCTTCTAAAAGGCAGCCTGATGTTATAATCGATTTGGCTACATTAACAGGTTCTTGTGTAGTTGCTTTAGGGGAATTTGTAGCCGGAATGTTTACAAAAAATGAAAAGCTTGCCAAAGAATTATTTGATGTAGGATTAAAAACATATGACAGAGTTTGGAGGCTTCCTATATGGGATGACTATTCAAGCCAGATAAAAAGTAAAATTGCCGATGTAAAAAATACCGGGAGCAGCAGATGGGGAGATGCAATAAATGCGGCTAAATTCCTGGAGCATTTTGTTGATAAAAATATTCCATGGGTTCATCTGGATATTGCTGGGCCCGCAATGGCAAACAGCTTTAATAATTATACAAAGGATTTCATGACCGGTTTTGGAGTCAGATTATTGTTTGAATATTTGAGAGAAAATAGTTAAATGATTATCATAATTATTTAACTATAAATAGCTTACCATCTTTCATCTCGTATAGTTTATCGGCTAAATTAACAAGCCCGGGGTTGTGCGTAACGATAACAAAAGTCATATTTAACCGGTCTTTTAAATCGACAATAATCTTATGAATATCATCGCTGTTTGCAGAATCCAAATTTCCAGTCGGCTCATCTGCAAATATAATTTCAGGATCGTTTATTAAAGCGCGTGCCACGGCAACACGCTGCTGCTCCCCGCCGGATAGTTCAGCCGGCTTATGTTCAATTCTATCGGTAAGCCCGACTAAACCAAGCAGTTCTTTTGCTTTTACTGTGGCATCTTCAAATGATTTTCCACTGATCATTTGCGGGATACAAACATTTTCAAGCGCTGTAAACTCAGGAAGGAGGTGATGAAATTGGAAAACAAATCCGATATGCTTGTTTCTGAATTTTGCTAACTTATCGGAAGACATATTAAAAATATTTTCGGATCCGTAAATCACTTCACCGGAATCTGCTTTATCAAGTCCGCCAAGAATATGTAAAAGAGTACTCTTGCCTGCGCCTGAAGCCCCTACAATTATTGAGATTTTATTTGATTCGATTTCGAGAGAGACACCTTTTAAAACATTTATTGTAATGTTTTTAATAGAACGGTAACTTTTCTTGATTTCTTTCGATGATAAAACTATAGGATTGCCGGTCATATTTTTATTCCCACTTAATTGCTTCTAATGGATTAACCTTTGTTGCTTTTTTAGCCGGGTAGAGTGATGCTAAAAACGAAAGCAGCAGAGAAATCCCTGCGATAAAAAAGAAATCACCAACCTGAATCTGCAAAGGCAATGCATCTATTTTGTACTGTAAAGGATTCAACGGGTAAATTTTATATTGAATCTGTAGGAAACAAATGAAGTAGCCTAAAAGCGAACCTAAAATTGTTCCTATTATTCCGATTAATAATCCTTCGTACATAAATATTTTTAGTATGGATTTTTCATTCACTCCCATTGTTCTAAGAATCCCTATATCTCTTTGTTTTTCCACCACAGACATTGAAAGTGAACCTAAGATATTAAACGTTGCAACTGCAATGATCAAAGATAAAATTATATAAGCTGTCCACCTTTCAATTTGCATCACCGTATACAACTCCCTATGAAAGTCATACCAGGTATTTACGGAAAAAAGATTTTGATCAAGATGCTTTAATAGTTCGGCTTTTACTTGTTCCGATTCATCCCTGTTTTTTAGTTTTAACTCAAATCCCTGGAAATTTTTCCCGTAACCTAATAGACTTTGCGCAGCTTGAAGGGAAGTGAACATGTAGTTGTCATCGTAATCGTTATTCTTTGAATTAAATATTCCTTCAATTACAAATTTGCGGGAGTTCGGCAGGGAATATTGTGCGATTGCTCTTTCAATTCCTGCAGGTGAAACTAAAGTTAATGTATCGCCTGTTATGCTCTCGAGGTGATCAGCCATAGGCAAACCGATCAGCACTCCCGGAATTTGGTTTTGTCCGGTTAAATCATATTTGCCGAAAATTACGGACGATTTTAATTGATAAAGATTTTTGCCTGCATCTTCAGTTATTCCTTTTAAGGTAACTACCTGTGTTTCTCCCTGACGGAATGCCAAAACTTTTCCGCTCACGAACGGTGCATAATCTATTACGTCTTTATTCTCTTTAAGTAAATTTTCCACATAACTGATTTTATTATATCCTTCAGGAGAAATTATTTCGATTCTCACATCCGGGTCTAAGCTGATTAAAAAAGATTTTACCAAACTACCGAATCCGTTAAAGACCGATAGTACAACTATTAAAGCTGCAACCCCGATAGTTATTCCTGCTACGGATAACAATGAAATTATAGTAATAAAATTTATCTTGTGCTTTGATACCAGGTATCTTTTTGCTATAAAAGTTTCGTATTTCATTATCCGAACCTCAGCATTGAAGTTGGCTGTATCTTGGACGCGATATAACTCGGAATAAATGAAGCGGCTAAGCAAAGAATTAAAGTTATTATTGAAACCATAATAAACGTAAACCACGTTAATGAAATAGGTACAGTTGACATAAAATAGACCGACGAAGGAAGTGTGATGATGTTTAGTTTCAATTGCAATATCATTAAACCGTATGCTAAAATATTTCCAAAAATAATTCCGATTATTCCGAGAAAAAATCCCTGGTAAACAAAAATTGTTATTATCTGTTTGCTGTTTGCGCCGAGTGATTTTAAAGTTCCTATTGCATTTGATTTTTCGAGAACAATCATTAAAAGCGTTCCGATAATATTAAACACCGCAACGATGATAATTAATCCTAAAATAATAGGGATCGGTTTTTTTTGAAGTTCAATCCATGTAAAAATATTCCGGTGTAATTGATAAATTGATCGAACTCTATAAGGATAACCTAAATTTTTTGAAAGGAAATAAGTGAGGCTGTCAATTTTGGAAACATTATTCAGCTTAATGTCGAATCCATTTATATTATCGCCGATGTTAAATAAGTCTTGTGCTGATTTTAAATTTATATATGCATTTAAGTCATCGTAAGCCGACATACCGCTTTCAAATATCCCGCTCACTTTATATTTCATTATATTGGGAGGATTTGTCATGCTTGGTATTTGATTATTATTTAATGCAAACAGTACAACGGTGTCGCCGGTTTTAACTAATAGCTTATCGGCTAATTTTTTACCAAGCACAATTGTAGGGTTATCTCCATCCGTCAAATTAAATTTTCCTTCAGTGATATCTTTCCTTACAGATATAGAACTGTCTTCCGAAAAGATTCCTTCAATGTTCACGCCTTCTTTCATCTGCTTGCTGCTGATGATCCCTAAATTGGAAGCAAATGGAACTATAGATTCAAGATATGGTGAAAGAGATCGCTTCATCTTTATTAATTCGCTTTTATATCCTGGCAAAATATTTTGGTAGCTGGTTATTTTAATATGAGAATCAAAGTCAATTACTTTTTGAGTGATTGTATTTTGAAATCCCCTTAAAATGCTGAGAGCTATAATCAGGGTAGCAACTCCCAATGCAATTCCGATGATGGAAATTGTAGAAATGAAAGTAATAAACCTTGAATCTTTTTTTGAAAGGGTGTATTTCTTAGCGATGTAAAAGGGGAAAAACATTAAAAATTGTGAAGAAAATTAAAGGCAATTTAGTCAAGATTTAATAAATATGAAAATAGACCTGAAATACAAAGAAGATAGACTGGTTTAAAAATCCCGGTTTTGATATTGTGCCTGATTCGTTGTTTTTCTGAAATCAATCCTATATATTTGTTAACTGTTTTAGAATTTAAAATAGTAAATCGTTTGAAATTAGCCCGGGGCGTAGCGTAGCCCGGTTCATCGCGCCTGCTTTGGGAGCAGGAGGTCGCAGGTTCAAATCCTGCCGCCCCGACTGTGTAATTAACAATTTACAATTAAGAATTATTAATTAAATTGATTTGACTTCTTTATGTAATTGTTAATTGTTCATTGATAATTTTTAATTGATTCGCGCCCATAGCTCAATTGGATAGAGCAACAGCCTTCTAAGCTGTAGGTCGGTGGTTCGAATCCACCTGGGCGTACAAATAGCAATTAAAAAGGCAAAAGTCAAAATTCAAAAAAAACTATACATGTTCTTTAATTCAAAATTAAACTTTTAACTTTTGACTTTACATGGTGAGTATAGCTCAGTTGGTTAGAGCACCAGGTTGTGGCCCTGGGGGTCAAGGGTTCAAATCCCTTTACTCACCCGAGCTAATTAACAATGCATAATTTACAATTCAAGTTTTTATTGTACATTGTTAATTGAAAATTGTTAATTGTTCCCGGCCCCATCGTCTAACGGTTAGGACATCGCCCTTTCACGGCGGTAATATGGGTTCAAATCCCGTTGGGGTCACTGAATAAAAAAGCCCTGGAAATTTTTTCCGGGGCTTTTTTATTTCATTACATTTAATGTAATTCAGAAATGTGACCGACCAAAAAGAAGAAAAAAGTCATTTCGAATTTATCTGCCCAAGGTAGACGAGTCTTCGAGTGAAGTCCGCTTTGTCCGTCAAAGATCGTTAGATTCCGTAGAATCTAATCTGTCTGACCTCGGCGATCAGACAAGACCGACGGGCGGATTCTACGAACGAGGTCTCGCTTGTAGAGTCCGCTTGAATCTACGGCCGAAGACTCCGTTTGAGTCTACGGACTCTAACGAGAGTCTAGCGACCGAAGGCGGAC
>CAZKUR010000160.1:0-5039 GCA_964556005.1 uncultured Ignavibacteriaceae bacterium
GCTTGACCCTCAACAATTACATCGCATTGAGTCCATGCATTTTCAATATCGCCGCATGAAAATATACGGGGCGGAAGAATTAATTCGCCTTTGTTAAAAGCTTCGCGAGGATCGGTTATAACAGGATGCTCTTCAATATCAATAGTAATTTTGTTTCGTGCTTTTCTTACTGTTCTCTCGTTATCTGCTACCACTATTGCTATTGGCTGACCGATAAATTTCACAATGCTTCCGGCAAGAAGTTCTTCATCTTTAATAATTCCGCCGATTTGATTTTCCCCGGGAATATCTTCTGCAGTGATTATACTTTTTACACCTTCAACTTCTAATGCTTTGGTAATATCCAAATTTTTTATTTTTCCGTGAGCCGATGAAGAATAAAATACCGAAGCATATAACAATCCTTCCGGTACAATTAAGTCGTCGACAAATTGAGATTCTCCGCGAACATGCTGAATTGAATCATAATTTTTCATACAAGTTCCTCCGCATGAATTTGTTCGGGAAACAGTTTTAAAAAATGAAGGAGAAGTATCTGCCTCAGCAAAAGACTTTTATATTCGGCTGAACCCCGGACATCGCTTATAGGCGATATTTCCGATTGTGTAATTGAAGCTGCGGTTAAAATGTTTTCGCTGATTATTTTCTTTCCCTTTAAAAAAGTAGAAGTTTTTTCAAGCAGAATCGGAAACGGGGAAATACCTCCGGCAGAAATGTTTATTTTTTGTATTAAATTTTTATTCATCGATAAATAAATTGCCGAGTTAACGGATGCTATGTCCAGGTTGGTTCTTCTCGATACTTTTTCAAAATTAAATAAAAAGTTTTCTTCCGGTAAAGGAAAACTTAAATATTCGAGAATTTCATTTCCCTTTAAATCTAAACTTTTGTAGCCTTTGTAAAAATCTTTTAACAGAACTTCCCTTATTGAAATTTTTCTTCGTAAATGTAATATTGAATTGAGAGCAAGAAAAAATATTGTTGAGTCTCCGATAGGAGATGCATTAACTATATTGCCGCCGATTGTTGCAGTATTTCTAATCTGCAAAGAACCGAAAAGATTAAAATATTTATCGACTTGAGGGAAATAATTTTTTATAACTGATGAATTTTTAATATCGCTAATCGTTGCACTTGCATGTATAAAGCATCTGTTATTTTCTGTATAAATTAATTTCGATTGCTTTGGCTTTGAAATAAAGCTAACACCGGAATCAAGAATTTCATCCCACCTTTGAACAAATAAATCAGTTCCGCCGGAAATGACAACTTCGTGATTTTTTTTTTCGATTGCATAATCGTGTTTTTCATCTTCAAGTTTTTTTAGCCGTTCCGGAATTTGTAAAAAATTTTCGGGTATAATTTTTTTATTAACTAAATATTCCAAATCATGTTTTTTATTTCCATCATTTAATTCATTCAATGTCTCTTGTGCGGCACGCTTTATTGATTCATACCCGGTGCATCTGCAGATATTTCCATCAAGAGATGCCAATAACTCTTTAGTGTTAAATTTATTTCTATTTAAAAAATATCCCGTCATAGACAAAATAAAACCGGGTGTACAAAAACCGCATTGAGTTCCGCCCTCATCGACAATTGCATTTTGAATAGGATTTAATTCTATTTGGTTCAATCCCTCAATCGTGACAATGTGTTTTCCGTTAATTTTTCCAATTGGTAAAAGACATGAATTAACGGAATGATATTTTAATTGTCCATCACACATTTCTCCGACTAAAATTGTGCAAGCCCCGCAGTCGCCTTCCCTGCAAGCTTCCTTTGTTCCTGAAAGATGTAAATGTTTCCTCACAAAATCTAAAACCGTAGTTGCCGGATGCAGTGATGTTTTGATTAATTCATTATTGCATATAAACTCTATCAATTTAATAATGAACTCCTCATAATTATTTCCTAACTAATGCTCTTCTTATAAAATGGTGTGTATACTTCCGAACTTCGTAGAATTGAGCCAATTATGGTTTCTAAATAATTAGCTGGCATATTTAACAATTTCCAGTTCTGTTGAAGCATCTACCGATTCAAGCTTTGAATCAACGAAACGCATCGTTTCGTCTTCCAGCTCATATTCTCTGCATGATTCACATTGGAGCACAGGTAAATTTTTAATGATTACGGTTGTATTATTGTTTGTCTTGAACGGAAGATCGGTTACAATCTTCTGCATATTATTACCACATTTATAACATTTCATTTCGGTCTCCTTGTTTTAAAATCTTCATTCCATTTTTCAAGTGAAGGTTTGTAGGCAGTTACAATAACTATTGATCTGTCATCATAATCAACAGCAATATGAATATGAAATTTCAAGTTTTCATATTCAGAAAAAATCAAACAACTTGGAAGATATTTATCGTTTGGATATTCCTCAATAATTTCAAATTTATCAACAGAATTCAATATCATTTCTCTTGAGATGAACCTTTCTTTTAATCGCATATTAAGATGATATGACCATCGAATCCTTCTGTCTTTCAAACATTGTTTAATAAAATCAATATCCATTTACAAAAAAATGTTCAATTTTTTATTGTTTAAAATACCTGTGTTATTTCTTAATAGTTGTATCCTGAATCGAAAATTACCTGATTATTTATGCTTTAAATATAACGGTGGAAACACCAAATAACCATATTATGTAATCTGTTTGTCATATGCTTAATCAACTATTTGATTCATCCTTTCCCAGAGTTTTTTGGAAGCGGCACGCGCTTCGCTGTAAATAGGATTTATATCAAAAGGAAATTTTCTTTCTTCATATACAATGTTTCCGTTAATTATTACTGTCTCTACATCTCTTGATGAAAAACCGTAAATAAAATGTCCGGCAAGATTTTCATCAATGAATTCAGTCGGCGGATTGTAATTATAAACAACAAGATCGGCAGTATATCCCTTTTCTATTTTGCCGAATTTTTTCCCGAAATATCTTTCCAGAAGAAAATTACCGTTTTGTAAGAATTTCAAAAAATCATCCTGCAATAATTTTCCCTTTTCATCCGAGTTCTTAAAAAAAGCAAATTTCATTTCTTCAAACATATTGGAGCCGATCCCGTCGGTGCCGATTCCGACATTTTTAACTTTGTTGAGATTACTCATATACCCAACCCCGTTGTTCATATTGGAGCGCGGGTTATGAATTAAAAAGGAATCTCTTTCATTCAAAATCGATATTTCTTTTTCCGATAAATAAACACCATGCACAATTAAAGATTTTTTGTTCAACAGCCACAATTCATCCAGCCCCTGCAGAACATCTTTTCCGAAATGATGATGAGAAAAAGAAGAATCGTATTGATCTTCCGAAACATGAATATGAAGTCCGCGGTTGGTCTTTATTATCGCGTCGTAAATTTGTTCCAGCGAATTAGTGCTAAGCGTAAATGGAGCGTGAGCACCAATCGCCGCTTCAATCAGATTTTTTGAATTTTGTGATTTCTTTTCTTCTTCCAATAGTTTAACAAATTCTAATGATTCATTTATTCCTAAAGTCATTCCATCCTTACCGTTTCGATCTGTAATTTCATAGGCAAGAACTCCGCGCAGTCCGGCAAATTCAAATGCTTTTTTTAACGTTGAAAGCGATCCGGTGATATATGAAGGTGAAGCGTTATGATCGAAAACGGAAGTTGTGCCTGCTTTAATTGATTCCAAAGCGCCGATTAGTCCGCTGTAATAAAGTGTCTCTTCATCCAATGCTCTATCCAAACGCCACCACAAATTTTTTAAAATACTCACAAAATCATTCGATGGTTTTATGTCGGCGGTAATTCCTCTTGCCAATGCCGAATAAAAATGATTGTGGGAACAAACCAAACCGGGAGAGACAAACTTGTTTTCAAGATTTATAATTTTTTCGGCTTCATAACTATCCCCGGCTTTTTCGCCCGAATCGATTATCATTTCATTATCTATTACAACATCTGCATTGTAAGTAATTTTCGGCGGATAAAGTTGTATTAGGTTTGCGTTTTTTAATACAAGCATAGTCCAACCTTTATTCTTCAGATAATTATAATTTAAATTTTCCATTCATAAGATAATTATAATTAATAAATATTGTACCGATAAAATTTATAAATGTATTATAATCATTTTCATCTTTGTCAAAGGAAGACGATAAAATGCTTCCGTCTTTATCTAATGAAATATCACTTACTTTAGAGTTAAATCTTATTTTAAACTTGTTCTGATTTTCAAAACTGCCTTCAAAATAAAAGCCGTCGTTTTTACTTTCAATAAAATCATTCAAGTTCCAAAATAAAGTAGTCTTAACTTTATAAGGCGCATCGCTGTATGGACAGAAAGTTTCGCAATTGCCGCATTCATTGCATAAACCATCGAGATGCAGAATTTGATAAAAATCTTTTAATCCGTCGTTAAGCAGATTGGTTTTAATTGCAACATTGGCTCTGTTGGGACAAACTTCAACGCACTTGTTGCAAAGTAAATTGCATTCGAGACATTTGCTTGCTTCCAAATTTATATCAACAATATTTCCTGTTAAAACATTTCCTCTTTTTTCTTCAATCGATTTTATCTTATCTTCTCTGTTAGCACCTAAAATTTCATTTTCTAATTCATGTATTTGAATTCCTTCTTTTTCCATAATTGCTTCGGCAGCTTTTTTGCCATCGGCTATAGACTCAACTACCGTGGATGGACCTCTTAATGCATCGCCGCCGATGTAAACATTTTTAATTTTTGTCTCACTGGTTTCGGGATTGACTTTTACAAAATTTTCCACCGCATCTATAATATTATTTGTTTTAAGAAAATCCATGTCGACATGTTCTCCGATTGCCGAGATTAGGCTGTCGATTTCAAATTCTTCAAGTTCATTTTCTACCGGAATGACTTTTCTTCTTCCGTCCATATCGGTATCTCCCAATTTCATATTTTGGCATTTCAATTTATTGTTTTGAAACGATACCGGCATAAGCAGCTCTTTAAATATTACGCTTTCGTTTACGGCGGCATCGAATTCTTCTTTATCGGCAGGCATAAATTCTTTTGTC
>CAZKUR010000161.1:0-2959 GCA_964556005.1 uncultured Ignavibacteriaceae bacterium
CATCATATAAGATTTAAAGTCAGGAATTTCAAATCAAGCAGCCTTGAAATTAGCGATATTATTTTGGCATACGATTTAAGATTTGATAGTTTACAAGCCGGAACTTTGAAAAGAGGTAAAATAAATATTTTACCGAACCCGGCAAATACTTTTTCTAAAAAGGATAACTTATTCATTTATTATGAAATTTATAACCTATCAAAAGATGAAAATCAGTTAACCGATTTCGTCCAGGAAATTTCATTAAGCAAAAAAGATGAGCAGACAGGTTTAACCAAAGTGGTTAGTAATGTGCTTGGTTTATTCGGGTTAAGAAAAGAAAAAGAAAAAATTACTTTAACATCCAATTACCAGACAAAAGATGAAAATCCGCAGATGTATTTACAATTGGATATGAATAAGTATCAGGCGGGCGAATATATTTTGAATATAAATATAAAAGACAAATTGAGCGGAAAAGAAGTTAATTCAGAAAAAGTAATTAATTGGCAGTAAATTATTTAAATGATAAAAGTTGAAATTAAATATCATTACAGGAGAAATTTTAAATTAAGCCTAATTGTTAGCTTGGTTATTTCTATCATTTGCTTTTTATATTTCCCCGTTTCTTATCAAGAAGAGAATAAAATTTTGTTTAGTAACGATAATATTATTTCATTTGATAATATTCCTGTGACTGTTCAAAATACTCCCGGAACTTTTTTATCAAAACCAAAAACTCCTCTTATCTTTTCCACTCAAAAGATTATTGAACCGGAATTATTGGATAATGTTGAAATAAAGAATGAAGATTTTGCTGCTGCTGAAAATTCATCCGGTTTAAGTGACGAAAAGTTAAATCAAAATAATAATGCTGAGGCAAGTATTCTGCCGTTTAAACCGAGACAAATCTTCGAAGTCGTCCCGCTTAAAAACGATAATTTTAACGGGATGATTAAGCTTTCGTTGAAAATAGATACGACAGGGAAAGTGATAAATTATATAGTTGTAAAGAATACTGTAAATAATAAAAATTGTTTAGAGAATGTTATTTCGGCAGCATCAAAATCGAGATGGCAGCCTGCAGAATTAAATGGGAAAAAAGTGGAATACTGGGTAGAAAAATCTTATACGTTTAATTAAATCTTTTCCTCAATCGGAAAACACTTGCAAGAAACAATTTACTCCTCTAATTTTAAGCCGTTGATTTTACTCTGAACTTTTATTCTCCCTAACAACAAATTCACATAAATAAAAAAGAGGATTGGCTTGGAAATAATTACTCTTGTCATCTTAATTTTAATTATTATCTGGTTTATCGTCATCTTTAATAAGTTTATTAAGGATAAAAATTTAATAAAAGAAGCCTGGAGCGGGATCGATGTTCAATTAAAAAGAAGGCACGATCTCATCCCTAATTTGGTTGAAACCGTAAAAGGGTATAGTTCTCACGAAAGAAATTTATTTCAGCAGATTGCCGAAACCAGGAGTAAAACGATGAGCGTTGAATCGTTAAAAGAAAAAGCTCAAGGTGAAACGCAGCTTTCCGGGATGATAAAAAGTTTATTCGCTGTTGCCGAAGCATATCCAGATTTAAAAGCCAATCAGAATTTTCTCGATCTTCAAAAGCAATTGTCTGAAATTGAAGATCAAATACAATATGCAAGAAGATATTATAACGGTGTTGTGAGAAACTATAATATCAGGGTTGAATCATTTCCAAGCAATTTAGTCGCGGCAATTTTCAATTACAAAGAAGCCGACTTCTTCGAAATTTCGCTTGCAACAGAAAGAGAAACTCCGGAGGTTAAAATATGAAAGAGTATTCCTTCTTTAATTTTATTTGCTCAGTTATTCTTTTAATGTTTTTATCTTCGAGTCTCAGTTCAGCTTACCAGCCTGAAAGAATATTATTATACCACAGTGATATTAATATTCATCAAGACGGTTCGGTGTTGATTAAAGAAATCATAAAAGTACATGCGGAAGGAGATCGAATTAAAAGAGGAATTTACAGGGACTTCCCTACAACGTATAAAGATAATTATGGGAATACTGTTAAAGTTAATTTCGATCTAAAGGAAGTTTTAAAAGACGGCAAGACTGAAGATTATCATACGGAAACTCTTTCAAACGGCATTAGAGTTTACGCCGGGAATAAAAATATTTTCCTGCAGCCGGGAGATTATACATATACAATAGTCTATGAAACAAATAGGCAGATAGGTTTCTTTAACGATCATGATGAGCTTTACTGGAATGTTACCGGGAACGGATGGGACTTCCCGATTGAAAAAGCAACTGCTGAATTAACATTGCCTTCAAATTTTGCTCCTCAGGATGTAAAATGTTATGGATACACCGGTGTTCAAGGATCCAGGGTACATAACTTAAAATGCAGAATGATCTCTTCAAATAAAATAGATTACGCTACCACTGTGCCGCTGAATGCACGGGAAGGATTGACAATTGTCGCCGAATTTCCCAAAGGCTTTGTTGACGAACCTTCCGGTTCCGAAAAAGCTTTGTATTTTATCGAAGATAACTCGATTGCATTCATCGGTGGGATTGGAATAATTGTCCTGTTTTTATATTTCTTAATTACCTGGATAAAAGTTGGGAAAGATCCTTCAAAGGGAACAATTATACCCGAATATACACCTCCTGATAAATTTTCTCCGGCTGCCGTTCGATATATTTACAGAATGGGATATGACAATAAAACATTTTCAGCAGCAGTAATTAATATGGCGGTAAAAGGTTATTTGAAAATAAAAGAAGAGGGGAAAACTTATACTTTGGTGAAAGAAAAAGCGGATGAATCCGTACTAACTCCCGAGGAGAAAAAGATTGCTGCAAGATTAGGATTCAGCAGTCCCGGTGTTTATAAAGGATATGAATTAGAATTAAAACAGATAAATCACATAATAATAAAAAGCGCAATCGATTCGTTAAAGAGTTCTTTAAAAAATACTTATGA
>CAZKUR010000161.1:3059-5007 GCA_964556005.1 uncultured Ignavibacteriaceae bacterium
GATGTTGAGCAAAATTGGTCTGAGCAGTTTTCTTCAGTATTAAGTAAAATCGCAGTCGATGGCACATCATATTCGCCGGTCTGGTATTCGGGAGCTGCCTTGAGCGGCTTCAGCGCTGGAGCATTTGCTTCTTCATTCGGAAGTTCATTTTCAAGTGCAATTTCTTCTTCTTCGTCGGCGCCGGGATCAAGCTCAGGCAGCGGCGGATCATCCGGCGGCGGCGGAGGTGGTGGCGGAGGAGGGGGATGGTAATCATTCTTAATAATTTAATAATATTTTTTAGTGACTTCCTTAATTTTTTGTATCCAGTATGTTCATTAATTTTGTGTATAAATATTTAAAGGTTTAAGAATGGTTATTGACAAAATAGAAAATGTAGATATTTATAAAAATATAAGTCCAAGAATAAAAAAAGCGCTGGAATACCTTGAGAAAGCAGGTCTCGCAAATGTTGAAGCCGGAAAATATGAAATTGACGGCGATTTGGTTTTTGCATTGGTTAGTGAATACAAAACAAAACATGCAACCGATGCAAAGCTCGAAGCGCATAAAAAATACCTGGACGTTCAATATGTTGCAGATGGAAGAGAACTTTTAGGCTATGCTGCATATAATAACCAGGAAGTCTCAGTCCCTTACAAAGACGAAAATGATATTGCTTTTTTTAACGGCGATAAAGTATATATGAAATTTAATAAAGGTATGTTTGCAATTCTTTACCCGCAGGATCTGCACATGCCGGGAATAATGGCGGAGAACCCGGAGAAGGTTAAGAAGGTTGTTGTGAAGGTTAAAATATAAAAATTGTATAATGAAAAGATGAAATTTTCTCGCGCATTATTGCACGCTTAAAATATATTATCTTCCTATTATTTTAAATATTCTCGCTTAACAATTTATTTGATTAATTGCCGGCTCAATTATTTAAAAAATAAATTTTAAGTTTTTCTTTTTTACGCTTGATTTTCTATTTATTTTGTAGCTAAGTTAGCTCAAGATTTTTTAATCACTTTTTTAGGGGAACTAAAAAGGGTAGATAAAAATGAGGCAATATATTATTTCTTAGAGCTAAAGCTAGGTTAAGCAAGCACTGATTTTCATTCCCAAACTTAAGTGATTGTTCCAAATTAAACGTACACGTGGGTGACCCCAAATAAGGAAAAGGTCATTGCGAACGAGTCTTCGAGTGAAGCCCGCTTTGGCGAGGTCTCGCCCTTAGGCGGACAATCTTTTATTTTTATAGCAAAAATCAGATTATTTTACTCTGCTCTAAGTAACCAAATATTTTTTGGGTAACCCACCACTTAATTTTTGTATTAAGTGTTTTTATTATTGTAATAAACCGGTTAAAACGGAATGAAGACATTTAAATATTTTTTTACGTTGTTAATAATTTTATCGGGTATAAATTCATGCAGCAATCCCGTAAACACCAAAAGTGAAAACCTTCCCCCAGGCAGGAGAGATTATAAATGGGATGTGGATACGGTTTCTTCTCCCGATAGTTACTTTCATTTATTCTGTATGTACGGGAGCAGCCCTTCAAACTTATGGGCTGTAGTACCTGCAGATGAAACCGTTAATTCTTTGTGGCATTATGACGGAAATAAATGGAAAAAAACCCAACAAAGATTAAGCAGTAATATGCAATCTATTTTCGGGCTCGACTCAACAGATATATGGATATGCGATTCTCCGGGGGGCAATATTTATCACTTCAATGGAATTCGATGGAATATGGTTGGCTATTTCCCTTATAAGGATTATTCCTATTCATATTTCAATAATATTTGGGGAGTGAAACCGGACGAAGTATATTTAGCCGGCTCCGCTTACAGCGAAGATAAAGGCTCAGTCGGTATTCTTTTAAATTTTGACGGGGTAAAATGGAATTATTTAAACATACCGGAAAAGAAAATAACTTATAGCGGAGTCAGAAAAAGTTTAG
>CAZKUR010000162.1:0-4943 GCA_964556005.1 uncultured Ignavibacteriaceae bacterium
TTTTTTCATTGAATATCCGTTGATAGTACAAATCTGAGAATCCTATTGTTTCCCGAATCGGCAATATAGAGAGTTTTGTCAAAGAAAGCTACTCCGTGCGGTTGATTAAAAACTCCAGTGCCGCCAAACGATTGAAGAAGATCTCCGAAAGGATTAAACTTATAAACACTGTCCTTTGCAGCGTCGACAACAAAGATGTTTTCAGCATCATCGAGTGTTGCACCCTCCGGTTCACTAAATCTATTCGGTTGCATCATTTCGGCGCTTTGTGGTGAAATATTATTCTGGTATCCTGTAAAGTCTCTTGTATTTATATACTGAAGCCACTGAACCTTAAAGCTTGTGTTACCGGTTAAAGTTGTAATAATATCATAGTTTCTTTTATTAAAAGATGAGATGGAACTAAATCCAAAAGCAGACGGCACTCCGGCTCCGATGGGATCCAACCCGGCCACTCTTCCAACTAAGGAATCTTTTTCGGTTCCATCGGGTAAATGCTTAACAACAAAAGAGAGAATTGAATTATCAGGATCGATTAATGTTGAGTTATTCGGACCGGTTCTGGCAACCAAAAAAGAATTATCATAGAATACGGCAACGCCGGTATATTTTCTGCCGGGATTATTTATATCCGAATTGGAACGCGGCAGAACTCTTTCAATAGGTGCATTTGCAATTTCATGATCGGCCGCAACCAAATTAAGTTTGAATACCGCATTTAGAGTTTTTTGCTGACCTGATATAACCGTATCAAATTGTGCGCAGACAAATAAATTCAGTCGATAATCTTCAGCTAAAGCAACGGGTTTTTTTATTGTTCTTGTTCCGAGGATATCCCCATCCAAATTCAGCATTACAACCCTGTTATTATCGGTATCAGCAATGTAAATAAATGGTTCTCTACCTATTATTATATCTTGAGGATTGTTATAGCCTTTCCAAACAGGATTTATTTGAATATAAACCGTATCACCCGCAATATTTCCGCCTGTTTTAGAGGCATTTAAAATACCGAGATTAAACTTTTTCCCGCAGCCTGCTGCAAAAATAATCAGCAAAATAGCCGAACTTAATAATAAAATTCTCTTCATTTTCTAAAAACCTAAAATAATTGAAAAGCGGTGAGCCGAACCCAGCCTTGTGAAATTCGAATATGCATAATCAAATGTAAATTGTGCCATTAAAATCGGTACATGTACTCCTACTCCAAAAGAATAATTCTGCTCATCAACATTAAACTTATAACCGCCTCTTAAGAAAAGTGTATTATGCCATGAATACTCCGCTCCGGTAGAAACATTTTCACTATTATCATTCGGATGATTAAGCTGGATTGAGGTAGTAAGCCTATTCTGATCGTTATAAAAAGGTTCAAATGCAAAACCAATTCTAAAAATTGTAGGAGGAGAAAAAGCCTGCCAATCGGATTTCTCCCTATGACCTAACAATACTACTTTACCGTCAGGTGCCAATTGATTTCCGAAGTTCGATACGGTAACTGCAAATCTTGTTGTACCTAAACCTGTCCAGTAATAAGTTCCGAGGTCAATCATAACACCGCGCATTTTTAATTTATCTAATGTCTCTTCAATATATCTTACAGTACCGCCGAAGCTGAATTTATCTGTCATTTTTCTCGAATAGGAAACAGCAAAAGCAAGATCGCTGTAGCCAAAATATTCACCGGTTCCGAAAGGTGCATATTCAGTTGTAACCGGCATATCGGGAGTTGTCAATGATGTAACTGCTACGCCGACGGCATTTGTTTCATCAAGATGGTAAACACCTCCGATAAAATCATGATTTATATCGACAACCCATTCATTGTGCGAAAATAAAACCTGGTTGTCGCTGAATTGAACAAGTCCTGCCGGGTTCCAGTATAAAGCCGAAGCATCATTTGCAACTGCGACAAACGCATCTCCGATTGCAGATGCGCGACCTCCAACTCCTATCTTTAAAAATTGTGCAGTTGAAATTCCTGCTCTCTGGCCGCCTAATGTAGGGAATAATTGAGCTTTTACTTCAACAAAAGATGATAGAATAAAAATAATAAGTACAACTTTTTTCATAATTAAAAATTAAAGCTTAAACCAAATTTTATATTTCTACGGGTTAAATATCTTGCCGGGTTAAACGGGTATGCACTAATCGGCGCCTGCAAATCCGGGTATCTCGGATCATTCCATGTACTGGGAACCGGGTCGCCGTATTCATAAGCCTTACCTGTTACGGGATCTATAATTGCCGAATTTTTAGTATCGAGCAGATTATTTATTTCGATTGAGACCGTAAACTTTAAAGGCTTTACTTCAAAATATTTTTCAAAATTCAAATCTATCCAAAACCAATTATCACCTACTGCCGAATAACTTTCATTCTGAACATATTCATATTCCGGTTTACCGTTCGATTGATAGCTTCCGGTAAAATAGGCAGGAGTATATCTTTTACCCGATTCAAAGAAAAACCTTAAATAGATATTATAGTCATCCAGGATGTTGGGAGCAAAACCAAAAAGCGGTGAACCTTTTTCGATATAAAAATTCGTAGTTAAGTTTACCGTTAAAGGCCTATCCCATGGCATAAATTCTTCTTTTATTGTTTCATTCAACAAACCTTCCTGAACCAAAACGCCCTGATCCGGTGTTGAGCTTTTCCCAGTAATAATAGCATAGGCCACAGAGCCGCTTCCAGTAAACCATTTTTCCATTCTCTTTTTATATTCTATCTCAACTCCTCTTGAGCGTGCGTAATCTGAATTGACGTATGTTATAAAACTCTTTGTGGCAAACCTTGCAGATTTTATCAGAGCAGTTCGTGTATTGATATAATCAAAAATATCTTTATAGTATGCAGTAACCGTTAAAACGTCATCATTAGTAAATTGAGTTTTTAAGCCTAATTCGTAAGCGACAGTTGTTTCGGGGTTTAAGTCAGGATTGCCAAAAACCTGAAATGAAGATTGTGCATTATAGGGACTCAGTTTCGCATATACGAATTCAGGACGCGGCCATTTGCTGAAGTGGCCATAAGAGAAAAATAATGTCTGGTTATCCGAAACGGGATGTGATATTCCTAAACGCGGACTTAAGCGTGCCTTCCATCTTCTGCCGCCGAACCATCCGAAAGTATCGTTATGATAGCGCTGCCTAATTTCATCCGGGATTGTAATAACGGCAGGATTGTTTACAGCATCATCAACGTATTTACCGGGAAACCAATAATCCAGCCTCAAACCAAAGTTCAAAATCATTCCGGAGAAATTAATATTATCCTGTGCATAAAAATCGCCTGTTGCAGGAAATACCTGGTAAATATCATTATTCAATCCAAGCTGTCCGACCCAAGGTTTATAAATATCGGCAACCTGCATTTCCTGGAACTTCATTTCAAAACCGGATTTAAATTTATTTTTTTCATCGAAGAAACTTGTCACATCACCCTTTATGGAATACGTTGACAGGAAGTGATCTCTCCATTCAGATGGATTTCCTACATCCCATAAGCCATCTCCAGGAATTACACCGATGGTATCCCTATTTAAATTATAATATTCAATCGGGAAATTGGCAATATCTTTTGGCTCGGTATAATTATACCAGCTTCTGCCGTTGGCATCGGCTCTTAAATTCGTAAAGAAATAACTTAACTGCAATTCGTAAAAAGTACGGGAACTAAGGGTATGAGTTAATTTCAATGAATTGAATATATTATTATGTGTAAATGTATTTGCCTGATCTAAAATATTTTGAAAAGTATATTGATAACCAGGACTTGGTTCAACATATTCCAAATTCGATTGCAGTGATTGAGAATTCTGGTTTATATTTACGGATTGATTAAATGAATATTGAATTTTCATTGTGGGCGCCGGCTTCCATGTTACCTTACCCATCCAGAACCAGTTATTTTGTGCCTTTGGAGCAAACCGGCTTCCGCCGAAAGTTGAGGAAATTAGTTGTTTGGCTGTGGGTTTATAATATCCTTGAGTTATACCGTCTGAGAATCCACCGTAGAAGCTCGCAAAGAATGTAACTGTTCCGGGCAGCTTTAAACCAATTGAAGGAAGCAGGTAAGATGTAATTGGTTCAGGCCCGCCTAAGTTTGCTTCGTAAATATCTATATTAAAATTATGAGGTGAAGATTTACTGCCGAGATTATCGGTTTTATACGAAACATATCCGCTGTAGTCTTCTCCTCCGTCTCTTGTTGTTACATTAACAACTCCTGAAGTTGCCTGCCCGTATTCGGCATTAAATCCGCCGGTAATGACTTCAACTTCTTTTATAGAATTTGCACTAAGCTCTAAGCCGAAACCTGTTCCGGCAAGAGGATCCTGAACCGAAACTCCATCCAGCAAAAATGCATTCTCATATGATCTGCCTCCGCGTATATGAATCGAATTATCGGACTTAACCACACCGGGCTGCTGGGTGACAACATCCCCAATATTCTCAACAATAGCATTCTCGATATCTTTTCTCGAAACGGTTGTTTTGCTTTGAGTCTCTTCAACATCCATAAGAGGCTTTTCACCCACAACAACAACGTCCTGATCTAAAGTTAGAACCGTTGGTGCAAGTTTAATATTTAATTCTTTTGTCCGGTTTGCTTGAATTTTTTCACCGGTATATTGAATTGTTTTATAACCTATTAGCGAGACTTTAATTGTATACTCCCCAGGAGAAATATCGGTAATCTTATATTTACCATTTATATCGGTTGCAGCCCCGTAATAGGTTCCTTTAAAAATGATATTGACACCTGGTAAAGCATCTCCGGTTTTAGCATCGGTAACTGTTCCGATGAGATTACCGTTTCCCTGTCCAAATGTCAGAAGATTTAGGAAAAGAATTAAAATAATTGTAGCATTTTTTATCATGGCGTCCAACCAAATTCTTCAATAAAAACTTTTTCCAATAATTGGTTAACATTCATGT
>CAZKUR010000163.1:0-4560 GCA_964556005.1 uncultured Ignavibacteriaceae bacterium
ATTACTGTTGTATATACACTTCGATATTCAAGAAAGCATGGAAGGAAAATTAATAAAAGAAATCTTTTAATAAATGAGGTAGAGATGACATCTTTATAAGCAAGATGTCATCCCTTTAAAATAATTTTTTATGCTGCAATTGCAACTTGCAATTTAGCTTTAAATAAAACCGAAGTAATTACTTCCACCAGTAAGCCGTAAATCATACCAAGTATAATAGTCGAGACGAACAACATTTCCGGGGTGAAGTCCGGACTTGGAGCTGCCATCATTCCGCTGAAGGCTAAAGGTAAGCTGAACAATAAACCGAATATAAGACCGTGAAGCGCCCAATGAATATGTGTGAAGCTGCTAATGCCGATTGCAAATCCGATTAAAGTGCGGCTAATTATTATTTGAACGGCTACCGGCCATGGAAGCGGATTCGGACCGCTTGAAGCGAAAAAGAAACACACGAAACCGAAGAGTAAACCGGATAATGTAGCGACGATCAATCGTTTTGATTTGTCCATAATTTTTCTCCCTTTTTGTTTTACCCTGATTAGTCTTATTCATTGATTAAGAAACAATAATATGATAGGATTTTCAATTTCTTAAATGAACGGTGAATAATCAAAATTATAATTACACACCAAGAGTTTGAGCCGCTTTTTCAAAGTGTTCCGGCCTCACGTAAATCACATAACCGAAACTGCCTTTACCACCCGTTACACCGGTTGAAGAAAAAACGTTTATATTCTGCTGGAAAAGTTTTGCATGAATATCCACAAGAGCTCCCATTTCATCATCGCCCTGAATTAATAATGCTGGATTCGGTCCTTCCAATCGTATATTTGCCTTCTTAGCTTCGGCAATCAATTTTGATGTTTCTTGAGGGAACAATGTAAATTGGGTGCGAAATGGTCCTATTGGCACAACATTGAAAGCGTGCAAATACACTCCCACGCTTGCTAAAAAAGATAATAGTTTATACGCTTCGCCCGGCTGGTCTTCGAATGAACAATAGAAGTAATCGACTCTTTTAATTTCCTTGGCCATATTACCACCTGTATGTTTGAGACTTTCTTTATAATATAAGACTATTAAGCTGGAATTGAAAACATCTAATATATTAAATGTAAGAAAAAGTTTAATTAAAAATATTTAAACATCTAATAAAAAAAGAAATTTTCTAAGTGTATTTATTTGATAATCGGCAAGATTTAGAAGAAAGTGTTATTAGTAAATATGCGCTTGTGCTCAGAAAATCAATAAAATTAATGGTTTGAAAACTTTTTATGAAGATGAAATCATTAGCACATGAAATGAGTGTGAAAAGATACCATAGCTATACTGCGTTTAAACAACAAACTTTCCTAATCCCTTCCTGATAACAAAAAAAATATATATACTATCCCCCAACCTTTTTATTTATAATAAAGTCTAATTATCAGCAGATGAAAGAATTTATGAACTTAAGCGATACTGATTTAATCATAAAAGCTCAAAAAGGAGACGCTTCCGCATTTGAAAATCTGATTTACCGTTATGATAAAAATGTTCTTTCTTTAGCTCTGAAATATGTAAACGACAGGGACGAAGCAAAAGATATTTACCAGGAAGTTTTTATCAGGGTTTTCAAAGGGTTAAAAAAATTCCAGTTTAGAAGCGAGTTTTCAACATGGCTGTACAGAATTACAACTAATGTTTGCTTGACATTCAAATCAAGAAAAAAAAAGACTTTAACCGTCTCGATAAACAAGGAAAACGAAAACGGGGAAAGTCTTGAAATAAAAGCTTGTGAAGATGATCCTGCGGCACCGGACAAATACATGTCTTCGGTTGAGATTAGTGAAAAAGTTAAAATAGAATTAGAGAAACTACCTGCGAGACAAAAGATGACGTTTATTTTAAAACATTACGAAGGTTATAAGATAAGAGAAATAGCCGAGATGCTTCAATGTAAAGAAGGGACGGTGAAAAAAAATTTGTTCGATGCCGCAAAAAAATTAAAAGCTCAATTAGAATATTTAATGTAAAGTTTGAAACGGAGTTTGAAATGAACCACGATAAATTTTTAGAAACTATAAGATCTGGTGTAATCGATGAACTGGATGAAAGACAAAAGATTGAATTCGAAAAGCATCTTACAGAATGCAAAATATGTAAGGAAGAGTTTGAACGGTTTCAAAGATTAAATACCTTAATTAATAAAATTGAATTAGATGAACCGGATGAAAAATTATTGTATGAGGCAAGAATGGAATTACGCGGGGCATTGAGGCGCGAAATTTCAAAACGATCTTTTATAACAGAAATAAGTGAAAGAATAACATCATATTTTTCATCGGGATTAAGAATTGCAGTAAGCGGAGCGGCAGTTTTAATAATAGGATTTTTCGCCGGTTATTTTGTGTTTCATTCAACTAATAATGTAGTTTCTTCCAGGCAGACTGCTAATACAATAAAGGTAAATAATCAGTTGCTTGAATCGAGCAATACACGGATCAGCAATGTACGATTGATAAATAAAGATTTACAAAGCGGTGAAATAGAATTTTCTTTCGAAGCCTCAAAGCCTGTTTATATAAAAGGGAATATGAACGATCCGCAGATTCAAAATCTTTTATTATATGCAATGCTGAGTGAGCCTAATCCCGGAATACGTTTAAATACAATAAATGCAATAAATAAAGATCAGCCTTCTGAAATAGATGTGGACATAAAGGACGCCTTGATAAAAGTTGCCGAGACAGACGATAATGCAGGAGTGCGAAGGGCGGCGCTTCAATTATTAAAGAAATTTCCGCTCGATGAATCTATTAAAAAAGCTGTGCTTTCCGTTTTATCCAAAGACACGAATTCGGCTTTAAGGATAGAAGCTATAAATATTTTGATGCAAGCAAAAAATATGGGGACAAGTTTCAACAAAGCTGAAATAAATGTGTTTAAAGAGAAGATGAGAGAAGATGAAAATAATTACGTGCGTTATGCAGCAAAAACAGTAATAGAAGGGAGTAAATAAATCATGAAAAACAAAATTCACATTAACATTATCTTAATCGTTTTAAGTTCGTTTCTTTTGTCCGTGACCATCAAAGCGCAAGAGGCTGGATACAAAACCAAATCCATAAATGTTGAAAAAGGCGGCAGCCTGAAAATGAAAGTACAATACGGCGATATAATTGTAACTACATGGGATAAAAATGAGATCTCTGTAAAGTACGAATATGATGAAGATACGGGTGATGCCGTTTCAATCGAAAAGAGCGGTAACACCGTAACGATTACTTCAAATCAAAAGGCTTTTTCAGATGAATATGAAATTTCTGTTCCAAAGGTTTTTAATATTAATCTTTCTACACAAGGAGGAAATGTACTTGTGAAGAACGATATAAACGGTAAGATCGATCTTTCAACTTCGGGAGGAGAAATATCTTTACATAAAGTGAAAGGTGATGTAAAATTGAGCACTGCCGGCGGCGATATTAAAACCGGGGATCTTGATGGCCAAATAACATTGAATACTGCAGGCGGCGATATTGATGTTGGTAGTGTCGGATACGGTTCGGTGAATACTGCGGGAGGTAACATAACCGTTGTTAAATCTAATAAGTCATTGAAGGTGCACACCGCAGGCGGAAATGTCGGTATCGGAAATGTCGGCGGAGAAATTGAAGTATTTACCGGCGGCGGAAATATTGAAGTCGGTGAAGTGAAAGGTGATGCTACATTAAAAACCGGCGGCGGAAATATCAATCTTAACGGTGCTTCCGGAAAAATAGAAATAAAAACCGGCGGCGGAAATATTGAATTGAATAATATCAACGGAGCTGTTGAGGCTAAAACCGGCGCCGGTGATATAAAGCTGGAATTAAATCCTTCGGGCAATTCATCGCTAAAGACCTCGTATGGAAACATTACGCTTTTACTTCCAACCGGAGCAAAAGCCGATGTTGAGGCGGCAGTTAGATCGTCAAGCTGGTTTGATGAATCGGATAAAGGATCATCAGATATAACATCCGATTATCCAGCAGCTACTTTTGATAAAAGAGGATCCGGTATAAAGGCAACTTACATTATTAACGGTGGCGGTAACAAAATAGAGTTGATTACACAAACAGGAAGCATTAATATCAAAAAACTGAATAAATAGCAAAATGAAAATCACAGAATTATTTACTCACGACTTCGATAAATAATTAGATTTCTTTCTCTCATCTCCATCAAAAGCATAACCTGTTCCCGGGTACAGGTTGTGCTTTTTTAATTCCTCAAATCTTTCGAATAACTCCGAAGTTAGTTAAATTAGCATTCCTAAATTTTTGTTGTTCTTTTAAAATTAAAATATTTACAAAATAAATAGTTTTTACTTTCCACCTACGCTAAAGTTTATTAACCGAAATGGAATGTAGGTTGGCTTCTACCTACGCCAAGGCTTCGGTAGAAAGGTCGGTGGATAAATTTAATTTTGAATTTTGACTTTATAATTATTACTTGTTACCAGCCCCGGTAGCTCAGCAGGATAGAGCGTCGGTTTCCTAAACCGCAGGTCGGAGGTTCGAATCCTCTCCGGGGTAC
>CAZKUR010000164.1:0-4559 GCA_964556005.1 uncultured Ignavibacteriaceae bacterium
TTCCATTTGCTTAATAATTTCTGTTTTGGATAGACTGCCGAAGGCTTAATATAACTATTACTTAAGCCGAATCTACTAATATAGATACAGCCGTTAATTATTTAATAACTTTCTTTTCTATTGACTATGTTTTTTTTATTGTAAATAACCTAAGTCCTTTAATTTTAATTGCTTAATATTAAAATATTTTGTCTCTCTAGTCAATAGTTTTACTGTTTTTTTCTCAACTATCAACTTTTAGTCTAAAGGACTTCTAACACCTATTCCTCTATTTAGAACATGAGTATAAATCTGTGTCGTTTTTACTGAATGATGCCCTAATAATTCCTGCACCGTCCTTATGTCATATCCGTTTTGCAGCAAATGTGTTGCAAAACTGTGCCTCATTGTATGCGGTGAGGCTCGCTTTGTTATTTTTGATTTGATTACCGCTTCCCTGAATAACTTTTGAAATGTGCTTTCATGTATATGCATTCTGTAAAATATTTGCTTCTCTTCATCATAAACCAAATTCTTTGCCGGGAAGATGTACTGCCAGATAAATTCTCTACCTGAATTCGGATATTTTTTGTCAAGGGCATAAGGCAGCGGAACTTCTATATTATCCTTTTTAAATTCTTTATTATATAAATTTCTTACCTTCCTAATTTGCTCTTTTAATTCAGTAATTAGTTTATCAGGTAGTATCGTTACCCTGTCTTTTTCTCCTTTTCCGCTGCGTACGGTTATTATTTTATTTTCAAAATCAATATCCTGTACCCTAATTTTCAAACATTCGTTTAAGCGCAAACCGCTGCCGTAAAGAAGTTTAGAAATTAAAAGTGCTTTTCCCGCCAAATTATCAAATATTCTATTTACTTCATCTTTCGTCAATACAACAGGCAAATGTTTTTTACGTTGAACAAATTTAATCTCGTTTATCCATCCTATATCCTTTTTAAGGATATTCTTGTATAAATATAATATCCCGTTCAGAGCCTGGTTCTGTGTAGATGCGGATACATGTTTTTCTGCTGCAAGGTAATTTAAAAAATTTTTGATTTCCTCGGCTCCTAATTTGTCCGGGTGAATCTTATTATTGAAAATAATATACCTCTTTATCCATGAAATATAACTTTCCTCAGTTTTTTTGCTGTAATGCTTTGTCCGCAAATCAATCCGAACCAAATCCAGTAATTTAGGTTTACTTTCCGGTTTATTGAAAGTAATTCTTTTAATCGGCAGTGACTTCATTATTATTTCGCAATTTAATATTATTTTTAACTGACCGGTTCCGGCAAATGGAAGTTTTTTCGGCACTTAAGCGGTGATGCTTTGTTCTTAATTCGACTCTAACCCTGTCAAGCAATTTTAATTCGCCCATTAACCCGCATTCAAAATTATTATTTTTTTGTAATTTAATGCTGTTCTTCAATTAAAGTAATTGTAATTTTATTTTTAACAGCCTTTAAATAAAAAGGAATAAAAAATTGCTTTTTGTTCTTCAATTTTCGAGATAAAAGATTGATTGAACATAGCTTCGCACAGTCAGCCACGTTTGTGTTTTGTTATTTATCATTTTGCATTTAATCTTATCGTTTATAATAAGACAGGGAACATCCGGTGAATCTAAGCTGCAACTATTCTATCCGCAAAGTATTATGCTTCCTGTGCTAAATGTATTTTGATTATTATTATAGGAAAATTCTTATGGCTGGGCTCCCGGTTTAATTTTAGTCCTCCCTGCAAAACCCGTGCGCTAACTGTCTTTAATAAAGTACTGATTAAGTTTAATGAAATTTTTATCCGATGATCTGCGCGCTGGCTCTGCGTTACGTATCCCTCTTCGGCCAGTTTGCTGTAGTGCAGTAATCTTGCTTCTCTTATTACCCTATCGTGCAATTTTAATTCGCCCATGTTCCCGCATTCCCGTTTATTTTATTTTTCTGAAATTTAAGGCAATCTTTTTATTTAAGCAATATGAATTTCATTATTTGAACAAAATCTTTAAAATAATTAAAGTTCAAATTTTAGTTCCCTGTAACGAATGGAAAATTATTTATATCGCCCGGAGTAAAAACATATTGATTTAAAGATGCCGTATTTAACATATTGTTGTAATATAAATTATTCCCTCCGAACAAAATGGATTTGGAGTTATAACCAAGTACTCTAAGATAAGCGGTAAGAAAAGCGCTGATAAATCCCGAATAAGAGTATAAACATATTTCTCTATCGCTTGGCAAAGTTTGGAGGTAATTTACTGATGCAAATTCAAAGTAAGGGAAATAATATAAATAGTTAACGGCGCTTAGAGGGTGCGCAAAAGCAGGAGCAGACGGACCTCCGTCTATTCTCCAATAAAAATGAGGAACACCAAGACATATACAATAATAGCTTCCGGGCTCTCTTTGGACCAATAAATTTTGAAAGTCGGTAACCGGGGTACTATAAGAAGAAGCTAATTCATCATCGAAACCTTCGTTGAGTAATTTAGTTATCCTGTACTCGAGCTTCGATTTATTATCAGCATTCTGATCCGGGTATGTTAATATGGGTAATGGTGAGTAGCCGGCTTTTGGAATAATGCCTCCGGCAAGAGCTTTCAATTCGGCACTATCGGGATCGCTTAAAGCCGTCATCCAGGGAGCAGTAAAAACATTATTCCATGATGCCATTCCGTATCTCATTGCGTATGTGTTTGAAAATCCATCGAGTATCATTAAACAGCAATAATAAGATGCCGATTGCCCTGTGCTGCTGACAATGACAATTTTAGTGTAATTAGCGGGCTGGATGGATTTCATGTAGATCAATAAACTGTCGGGTGTTATATTTATCGAGTTTTGAATATGCCCGGCCGTAAATTTTTCTTTTGATCTTACATCTATAATTAAATAATTTCCAAGGTTATTATAAACATTCTGAGCATTGATAAGAGAAGGAAAGTTATCAGTGTTTACATAATCGCCCGTGGATTCTTCAATGTAGCTTAAAAGCTCAACACTTGAGTTTAAATCTATTTGCGGAGGATTGTTGACAGGATTCTTTAAGCAGCTATTAAAAGCAAAAATAACAAATAGTGCAAAAATTATATTAAATATTTTCATTTTCATAACCGGCTTTTTGCTATCCCTATAAATAATCCTATTACATGATCGCCGTAAACATTCCATGCAATTGAACCGCCGCTTTGCACAAAATAATTCTCAATCGGCTGGTTGGCATCTTTGGAATAAAAGAAAGGTTTAAATTGTTGATCAAATGCAAAAACCTGTATATATCTTCTACCGTCATAGTAAACGGATTGATATATTTCCGGCAGAACGTCGGTTCTTGTGGATGTATTTGTCTGATCTCCGCTTGGCGAAACGATTGAATAAAAATTGCTTGCAGTTAAATAATCTATTCTGCTTATATTCCAGACGGCACCATACACTTCGCCTGTGTTTGCTTTAACGGAAGCTTCCATATATTTACCCATTTCGTTGTAGCCGATATTCGAAACATCCGGTGTTTTCGGAATAATAGTTTGGCTATAGAATTTTGTCCCACCGGCTGCACCGAATAGTTCATAATTATCCCCGCTCATAACTGCGAGATTACCGGCAGGCATATAAATCCCGTTTGCAACGTAATGCAGTGGAACAATTTGAATACCGTTTATTCTTAGGTAGGCAATTGCATCTTTTATTTGTGCTGTTTTAATATCGTAGGTCTTGTTAATCGGAACTGTTCTGCTAATCCTTACACCCTGGAAAAGTGTGTCTGCGTAAATCTGTGCCTGCACAACAACATCTTCCTCGAATTGAAGAGGGACATCTACTATTTTCGAATTCTCGCAGCCGAAGAAAATGAATAATAAACCGGCGGCAATTATGTATTTAATTTTGTGCATTTTTAATTCCCGGTAACATAAGGGAAATTATTTATATCGTTTGAAGTAAATGTATACGGAGCTAAATCTGGTGTATTCAGCATTCCCGAATAAATTATATTATTTCCTCCGAATAAAATAGACCTCGCATCGTATCCTAATATTCTCAAATATGCGGTAATAAAAGCGCTGATGTGCCCTGCATAAGAATAAATACAAATGGTTTTATTACTCGGCAGCGTTTGTAAATTATAAGCAGATTCAAAATCAAGATAAGGCTTCTCATATGTATAGCTTACAGAACTTATAGGATGAGACGTAGCGACATTATGAGACGCTCCGTAAAAATCTTTGATTCCTACACATACACCGTAATCTATTTGATCTTGGATATCGGCGAGCGATTTACTAAAATCCGTAACAGGCGGTCCGTATGAAGTTTTTATTTCATCATCGAAACCTTCGGAAAGCAATTTATTTATTTGATATTCAAGTTTGGCTTTTGCACCGGTAATTGAATCGGGAAAAGATGGCGACGGCAGTTGTGTGTTTCGGGCTTTTTCAAATAAATCTTTTGTAAGATAATCCGAATATCTGTTCCCTGTTGCGTTATCCCATGGCGCTGAAAAAGTATTGTTCCACGAAGCCATTCCGTATTTCATTGCAAACACATTCGAGTATCCGTCCAAAATCAATAAGCAGC
>CAZKUR010000165.1:0-4506 GCA_964556005.1 uncultured Ignavibacteriaceae bacterium
TTTGCTTGTTCTGGGGACATGTATGCAGCAGTCCCAATAGTGCTGCCAATTTTTGTTAGCTGGGTTTCTCCTCTTACTTTAGCCAACCCAAAATCCATAATCTTCACTTTACCGTCATTGGAGATCATAATGTTCTGAGATTTTATATCTCTATGCACAATTCCTTTTTTATGTGCGGCATTTAATCCTTCTGCTATCTGGATTGCTATTTCAATTGCTTCATTAAATGGAATCGGATTGGATTTTATTTTATCTTTTAGTTCTTTTCCGTCAATAAATTCCATTACAATAAATGTATCATCACCGGATTCTTCAATCGTGTATATTGTAGCAATATTCGGATGATTTAATGACGCAGCAGCTTTTGCTTCAATTTTAAATCTTTTTTTTTCTTCTGAGTTTGAAGAGATATGATGCGGTAAGAATTTAATTGCAACTTTTCTTTCCAGATTTGTATCTTCGGCAAGATATACTACTCCCATTCCTCCTTCGCCGAGTTTCTCTAATATTTTATAATGTAAAATTGTTTTACCGATCATAACAAAACCTTGATCTTCATTGAATAGCTTCGGCGGACAGGTTTGCCCTGCCTGCCGGTGCTTAAGCTCAGTCAGGCATGTGCCTGCTGAAACTTAAGTGCAGGCAATCTTTGCCCAATTTCTCAATATTTTTATAATGAAGTATGGTCTTACAGATTAATTTAAACATTTAAGTTAAAATCTTATTCGATTAAAATTAAATTTATGATGATTCCAAAATTTTGAACTTTTCCAAATTCTTTAGCATAGAAGTAGATTGTCAATTGGAAAATACTAATTTTATTTGAAATAAAACTAACCGGCACATCATGTAGATCAATATAATTAAAAAACTTTTTTGTGCGGAATATTTAAAATCTCTTCATATTTTAATTCCCGAATATTAACTTTTAAGAATAACAATAAATATTTTCCCGGGATTTTCATTTTTTTACCGAACATCCTTCTTCAGGTTGGATTCAACTTTTGCTTTAATTTCAAATCGTTTTCTTTCCACCATGTTTGTTGAGATGTAATGAGGCAAAAACTTAATTGCCACTTCCCTTTTAAGTTTAAGGTCTTCGGCTTTATAGACTATCCCCATCCCGCCTTCGCCAAGCTTTTCTAATATCTTATAGTGCAGAATTGTTTGTCCTATTAAATCACTCATAATAAGAGTCTCCTATTGGTCGGTCAAAGTGGGCTTCGCCAAGTTTTTCAAGGATTTTATAATGAAGAATTGTTTCGCCAATCAATTGTAAAATACCTTTAAAAAATGAATAGAGCTAAGGACTGATAATCAAATAAAAAACAAGCTTATTTTTAAGATACAAATTTCTGTTTTATTTATACGTGAGGATTAATAATGCTCAATTTTTCATTTTATATATCATGGTGTGTTCGGTAATTTTCAAAACACGTGCAGCCTGAGATTGATTCCAATTAGGTTCAATCAATGCCTAGCGTATAAGCTTCGCCTTCCAGGCTACTAAGTTTTAAATTGAAAAACCGCTCGTCTTTGATGATATTTTCTGATAACAAAGATGATTCGTTATTAGACATCCAGCCGGTTATTTGCATATTAAGATTGTGAATATTTTTATCGATCTCTACGGAAGCTGTATACATAGCAGTTTTTATGGTTCTTTACGTATCAGGATTCACCATCATAATAAACACTGCGTCAGCCTGCAGCCCCGCGTCTCTATTTTTTCAGTTAGCAAACGTACGATCTCATAAAAATCGTTGAGATTGTTTAGAATAGATATGAACACAAAAAGAGTCTCGTATTGTTCAGAACTTTGATTACCAAGCATCAGATGTTTATAAAAAATTATGGCCGAACTAAATATTTGAAAGTAAATAAGGTAAATAATAACTCATCATTAAGCAACAATGCATTTAGTAGTTGTGCTATAGCCTCCTATTCTGATAATTTGAAAATGTCGCGGTATATTGTGGAACTCAAGTGGTCGCCAAAATTATCGAGGTTGCTAAGGAGTCTGCATCTCCATTATAAACCTGAATGAAATTATCCGGCTGACTATAATTAACATACTCAAGAGAAGATGTGCTTTCTATAAAATTCTTCCACGCGCCTGCATCGTACCTCAACGGTGTTCCCGAGGTTGTAAAAACAGTGTAATCATCAGTAAATGAATCATAGTAAACCTTAAAATTGTGACTATTAAAAACACTCTCGGTATTCTTGATAAATGCCTGTATATCTTCCTTGTTTCCTGCAAAACTGCTGCCCGCTACTATAACAAGCAAAATAATAACTGCAAGTAATTTGAATTGTTTCATAGCTTCTCCTAATGAAATTTGTTATTAAGTTCATTAGTTAGAATTTTACTTTAATGTCCGCCCAGCCATTGTTCAAAACTTTTATTTGTTTCGTTCTCAGAATAAGTCCAGTCAGGTTTAAGATTAAGACCGCTCTCACTTTTCCAGATAAAATCAATAGCATCATTTTCATCTGACTGTGTTGTAACGTTTATGAGGAACAATTCTCTTTTTTCAAGATCAGTTTTTTTTATTTCAGTGTTAATATCCTGTGCAAGCAAAGCTCTATGCAAAATCTCAGCCTGTCTTATATCGTAGGTTGCCCATACAATTCCATTCTTGCCGGTGAGGAAATCATCTTCATCGTAGGAAACAGTGACTTCAACACGGCATCCATCTGGCAGTTCAGCCGGCTGAGTAATGATAAGCCCGCTGCATTCTATAAAATCGTTTGTTTCGAACACAACCGTTCCGTCATTGAGGCAGGTTCCGTTTACTTTTATCCTTACCATATTTTCCCGGTTAATATTTTTGATAGATAATTTTATATGATCCCGAAGTCGATCTGAGCAGAGGATGCATAGTCAGCATCCTCTGCAAAGAATGGAATAATTATTTATTTTTTGTCCTCTGTTGAAGCCGGCACCATGGTATATCCCAGCTGCTCCATGAGTTCCTGGTTATCATAAGCAACTATCTCTTTTGTAACCTTACCATTGACAACATGTACGATGGATTCACCCCAGACATTTACATTTTTACCCATGGGAGGCATCTGGCCGGGAGCGGTATTTGTCCCTGTTAAAACCCATCTAGTAGCCGCACCATTTTCGCCGTATATTATATTATCTAAAGTTAATTTGAGGTCAGGATAAACCGTTCTGAAATCTGTAATAGCTTTTTTATATCCTTCGACACCTTTAGCAGCCGGCTGATTATTTACAATACGCTCAAAATCCGGGGCAAAGATCGCATCCAGTGAGTCGAGGCTTCCCCCATTCCAGGCATTATCCAGCTTATCTACGATCGGTTTTATTTTCGCAGACGGATCTGGTTTCTGCTGCTGGCATCCTGCAATAAAAACAAATGTTATTAGAACAGAAAGATTCATGAAAAGAACATTTTTAATTAATGATTTCATTTTATACCTCCTTTTGTGATTGTGTAATATTCTAATTTGTTTTCCGAAGTCAACAGGCGGAAAATAATTTTAGAAAGAATAATTTATCGGGATGGGTTTAAATTAGAGGTACTGCACAGTATTATCTTGTACAATATGCGCAAAAATTCGGATTCCTTGCTCAAATATTGATTACTCAGTGGTATTCCCCCTTCGGTCCAGTGGACAGATAAGAGAATAGAAATGATCCCCGGTCACTCCTGTATTTTCTTCCTGTAAGCATTCGGTGAAATCCCGAACTGCCTTTTGAAAACTCTACCGAAATAGCCCTGGTCATTAAAACCAACTTTGTAGCAAATCCCGGCAATAGTGTCTGCATTCTGCCTTAAAAGATCAGCTGCCCGCTGAAGACGAAGCGAAAGGATAAACTGTCCCGCCGGCTGGGACACGAGTGCATTGAGCTTTCTATTTAACTGAGAAACGCTCATATTAACTTCACCGGCAAGTTTTTCGATACTGAACTGCGGATCCTCAAAATTCTGTTCAATAACTTTTATTGTCTTTTCTAAAAATACCCGGTCAACAGAAACCGCAGTAACTTCCGAAGGCTTTATTACTGTTGATTTACTAAAACGTTTCCTGAGCTGCTTACGCTGGTAAATTAAATTCCTTACCCGCACCCCCAGCTCTTTTGCACTGAAAGGCTTTGTAATATATGCATCAACACCGGTCTCCAGTCCTTCTATTTTATCATCGAGTCCGGCTTTAGCAGTAAGCATTATGATCGGAATATGACTCGTCTTCACATCGCTTCTAATCTGCGTGCTGAACTGAAAACCATCCATTCCCGGCATCATCACGTCGGTAATTATCAGATCAGGAATTTCATCTTTTGCATTTGATATTCCCTCTTCACCGTCCGAAGCTTCTATTACTTTGTATTCAGTTTTCAGCAGCTCACGAATGTAATTCCGTACGTCAAGATTGTCTTCAACTATTAAAACTATTTCATGGTTTTCAGATACGGAAGAATCCAGCTCTGTAATTTTTTCTTCTTTTTCCTGTGCACTAAAATTATTCAAA
>CAZKUR010000166.1:0-4497 GCA_964556005.1 uncultured Ignavibacteriaceae bacterium
TTTATCAATAAACCATCTTATAGTCCCGTCATCCGGCTTTATGAGTTGTGCAGGTAAATTTTGAGAGTCAAAGTTTCCCTCAATAACCTTTGAAATTGTTTCCGCTTTATCTTCCCCAAAAACAATAAATAAAATATTTTTTGCTTTATTAATTACTGGCGCAGTCAATGTAATTCTATACATGTTCAACTCTTTGACAAAAACTTCTTTGACTAATCTCTCTTTTTCATTTAAAACTTCTGTATTGGGGAAGAGAGAAGCCGTATGGCCGTTGTCTCCAAGTCCTAAAATAATTAGATCGAATGATGAAGTTTTTCCTTTAAAAAAATTTTTTATCGTTTCCTCGTATTGCAAAGCGCAGTTTACCGGTTTACCTTTTGTCGAAATTGGAAAGATTTGATTTCTCGGGACAGGAATTTTTTTTATTAAAATGTCGTTCGTCATTTTAAAATTGTTTTGAGGATCATCCTCAGGAACAAATCTTTCATCTCCCCAAAATAAAAACGTTTTATTCCAGGGAATTTTATCCTTATAAAAAGATTGGCTTAAATTTTTATAAGTCTGTTTAGGCGATGAACCGCCTGAAAAGACGAGCGAAAAGTTTCCTTTTTTTTCAGTTTCACGGTTTGAAATATCTAAAATAAGATCAGCAGCTGCCTTGCTTAGTTCATTTACATTATCAAATACTTTAATCATCTTTTGCTTTATTCTTTGCCTGCATTATTTTTTTTAGCTAACGGAAGCATAATCCAATTGTTGCCGTCTTTTGCAATCAAAGCTTCTGCTTCTTCAGGACCCCAACTGCCTCCGGCATAATTAGGAAAATCGGCCGGAGTTGTATTTTTCCAAACTTCAATTACTGGTGTTATGATATCCCATGCTGCTTCAACCTGGTCTGCCCTCATGAACAAAGTTGCGTCGCCTAACATAACATCGAGCAGCAAAGTTTCGTAAGCATCCGGCGGCTGGATTTTGTATGTATCGGAATAATTGAAGATCATATCAACAGGATTTAAAAGCATTGTAAGTCCGGGGCGTTTTGCCTGGATGCGTAGTCTTATTCCTTTTTGCGGCTGAATACTTATTACCAATCTGTTCGGGCTCCAATTTTCAACCGCTTCACTCGGGAATGATCTGTGCGGAACGGGTTTAAATTGAATCGTAATTGCCGAAGATTTTTCAGGAAGCCTTTTACCGGTTCTTAAATAAAACGGTATTCCATGCCAGCGCCAATTATCAATAAATATTTTTAATGCTGCGAAAGTTTCCGTCCCGGATCTATTATCTACATCCTGTTCCTGCCGGTAGCCTTTTACTTTTTTACCGTAAATCCAGCCAGGCCCATATTGGCCCCTGACTGCAAAATCATAAATTTCTTCTCTCTTATATCTTCTAATTGCATGAAGAACATCTACTTTTTTATTCCTTACCTCATTCGGCTCGAAAGATAACGGCGGTTCCATAGCTATTAAGCATAAAAGCTGCATCAGATGATTTTGTATCATATCCCTCAATGCACCTGCATGATCGTAATAGCCGCCGCGATGTTCAACGCCGATATCTTCTGCAACGGTAATCTGAACATGATCGATATACTTTCTATTCCAGATCGGCTCGAAGAGAGCATTTGCAAAACGGAAAGCTAAAATATTTTGAACCGTTTCTTTCCCTAAGAAATGATCTATCCTGTAAATTTGATCTTCATAAAAAATCCCTGTTAACATATTATTTAATTTTTTTGCGCTTTCAAGATCATGACCAAAAGGCTTTTCAACAACAATCCTCGAAAATTCCCTGTCTTTTGTGATCTTGGATTTTCCCAATTGCCCTGCAATCACTTTAATAAAAGAAGGTGGAACCGCAAAATAAAAAACCTTTTGAGAATTTTTTCCCCAGTTTTTTTCCAACTTATCAAACAAATCCGAAAGATCTTTGTAAGTCTTTTGCGAGGTGAAATCGGCTTTAAAATATGAAATCTTAGCCGAGAATTTTTTCCAGTCATTTGGTTTAGATTTACCGCTTCTCGAAAATTTATTTACGCCTTCCAAAAGATGCTTTTTAAATTTATCTTCCGAAAATGTTTTTGCATCTACGCCAACGATCTGAAAGTCCTCTCCCAAAAATTCATCTAAAAATAAATTATAAATTGCGGGTATAAGCTTTCTCCATGTCAAATCGCCACCGGCACCGAAAATAATAAGTATCTTTCCATTATCACTGGTTATTTCCATTTACTAATCACCCTCACTTTCATTCCATTGAGTATGGAACGTTCCTTCCATGTCAATTCTTTCATAAGTATGCGAGCCGAAATAATCTCTCTGAGCCTGGATCAAATTTGCCGGAAGCCATTCACTTCTGTAGGAATCATAATATGCAAGCGAAGAGCTTAAACCGGATACTGGGATTCCCCATTCAATTCCACAAGCAACGACAAATCTTAAATCTGCCTGCATATTTATTAACCTTCTTGATATTTCGGGATCGACCATGAGATTAACTAATTTAGGATTGGCAAGATAAGCAGAACTGATTGCTTCCAAAAATGTTGATCTTATTATGCATCCGCCTCTCCAGATTTTAGCAACATCATGCAGGTTTAAATTGTATTCGTATTTATCCGAAGCCAATCTTAATAATGCCATGCCTTGGGCATACGATGCAATCATTCCGAAATAAAATGCGTTATGCAGCTGCTTGATAAATTTATTAGCATCGCCGCTAAATTTCGGCTTAGGTCCCGTTAGTTGTTTGGAAGCGTTTTTTCTTTCGTCCTTGAATGAAGACATATCTCTCATCTCAACGGCGCTGTCTATAGTCGGGATCGGCAGTTGAAGTTCCATTGCATCCTGTGAAGTCCATTTGCCTGTACCTTTTTGCTTAGCGGCATCAAGGATCATATCGATTAATCTATTATCGGATTTATCGTCAGGCTGTAAAAATATATCTGCGGCAATTTCAACTAAATAAGATTGGAGTACTCCTTCATTCCATTCTTTATAAACAGTATGCAGCTCATCGTTATTTAAACTAAGTCCTTCCTTCATTAAGTGGTAAGTTTCGGCGATAAGCTGAATCAATGCATACTCAATTCCATTATGAACCATCTTTACATAATGCCCTGCTGAGCCGGGACCTAAATAAGTAACACATGGTTCGTTATTAATTTTTGCCGACGCTTTTTCGAGGATATTTTTTATTCTATCGTAAGCATCCTTCGGACCGCCGGGCATTATACTTGGACCAAACCTTGCACCTTTCTCTCCTCCCGAAACTCCGACTCCAAAAAAGTTTATTCCTTTTTTTGTGAGTTCTTCGAAATGCCTGTTTGTATCGACAAAGTGAGAGTTTCCGCCATCAATTATTATATCACCTTTTTTCAGATGGGGGATTAGTTCTTCAATTACCGAGTCTACTGCTTTACCTGCAGGCACGAGCATCATAACGGCTTTCGGCTTTTTTAATGCTTTAATAAAATTTTTTAATTCCTTCACTCCGACAACATCTTTATTCTTTCCCTCTTCTTTTAATGCATTAACTTTGTTTTCATCTTTATCATAACCAACAACCGAAAATCCATGGTCGGCCATATTAAGAAGAAGATTTCTTCCCATAACGCCCAGGCCAATCATCCCGATATCATAGGATTGATTATCCATTTTTAGACTCCTTTAACTAAAGTTTTTTCATAAGTATAACTAAACTAATAAGTTAAGGAACGTGGGATTGTGATTCATTTTTAAAAATGATATTCCTCACCATAATTGAATAAATAGCCCCGTTATGAAATGGTAAAATAAAACTGCTTATAATTTCCCATAGTAAAGCTGTGTTTCATATTTCATTATTATTTTTCCGTTTGCTTGAAACTCATCGAAAATCTCTTTCAATTTCTTAATCATCGATGTAAAATTCGGATGATCTTCTTTCGGTACATATGAAGATGAAAGCAGTCTTCCTTTTACTCCATCGTAATCGAATTCCTGCCGGTTAGGAAATACTTTTAATTCAAATGAAGAGAAAAATTGTTTTAAAATTTTTTCATTTATATTTCGGTGATCAACCATTTTATAATCTACTGAATAATCCAGCAGAAGCTTTTCGTATTCCCTTGCAAAATCATCCGTGTTCGTCAATCTTTCGTTCCATATGAGTACAACCCAGCCTCCCGGTTTCAAAATTCTATCAAACTCCTGCTTTGACTTTCCAACATCGAACCAATGAAATGCCTGGCCCGCGGTTATAAAATCAACGAAATTATTTTGAAGAGGAATCGATTCTGCAGTACCATTTAAACTTGTGACATTGAAATATTCTTTTAAATATTTTTCACCCGCCGATCTCATTTCATTGTTAGGTTCAACGCAAAATACTATGTTTCCATTTTCAAGAAAAAGCTTCGAAAGTATTCCTGTTCCCGATCCGATATCAGCAACTTTCCAGCTTTGATCAAATCCCAATTCTTCTTTTAAAAAATTGATTACTTCATTAGGATAA
>CAZKUR010000167.1:0-4387 GCA_964556005.1 uncultured Ignavibacteriaceae bacterium
TTTTCCAATTACTTCAAGACGATCGAAACCCGTGGTCTTTTCAAATGCCGGATTAACATATTCGATAATTCCTTTAATATTCGTTATTACAACACTGTCTGCCGTTTGTTCAACAGCATTAGAAACCAATTTTAGTTTTTCAAGAGCATGATTGCTCTCCGTTATATCTTCTGTAATTACAAGAACCGAGTCCGGTCGAATAAATGTATAGTTAACTTCCAATTCCTTTAATTCATCAGTATCTCGAAATCTGTAAGAAATTACTTTATTAATAGTTGCTTTTTCATTTTTACATTTTAATAAGTCGGAATAAATTTCATCCGCGGATGGTGAATTCCTATACATCTCCAGAAATTTTATTTTAATATAATTTTTAACATTTCCTTTTGTAATGATTTCCGCCGCTTTGTTATAATCAATTAAAACAAAATCATTATCCTGAAACTGCCAGATATAACAGGGATTCGGTAATTCCCTGAACATGGTTTCCAATCTATGCTCCCTGAACCTAAGATTTTTTTCAAGCAGCCTCTCTTTAGTGATATCCCGGATTATCAACACTGCGCCGCTGATTAAACCGTTTGAATCTTTAAGCGGATTGGCCGATACGTTTATATATATTCCTTCAGGATGTAATGTATTTTTAATAAAGATTATTTCATTAACAACAATTTCATTTCTAACTGCACGGGCTAAAGGCAATTGTTCAGGAAGATATTGAATGAAACTCTCAGGATAATAAAAACCGGACATTGATGACCATTCGGAAAGGCGGATACTTATTAAACCCGGTCCCAAAATTTTTTGAGCTGCCGAATTGCATACTAAAGTATTCCCGTTCTCGTCGGCAACAATTACTCCATCTGCAATGTTTTCAATTACAGCAAGGAGGTTTTTATTTTTTTGTTGTAAAGAATTTATCAGATTTTCCGAGGTTTTAGTCTCTGCTGATAATTGATTTATTTCATTCATAAAATATTTTTCCATTATCTTTTTGTTAATTTAACTCTAATAATTTCCACTATCTGGATTCTAAAAAGATCTGATAAAGTACTATTGCCTTGATTGCACTATAAGCAATGAATTCACTTTTTTTCTGCGAAGATGCAAACTTAGAGTCCCTCGATTGAGAATAAAGTTTACACTTGTGAGAGGATGTTTAAATAAAGGGAATTTTAGATTTCCCGCCTTGAAGGAATTTCGATAATTACAAAGTAAAATTTATTATTGAGATTTAGTATACAGTATAATAAGATAAAAACAAAATAATGGTTGTTGTTGACAAGCAATGGGAAAAAATAATAGATATGTTTTAAAAAGAACGTAGAACCCCTTTTCCCCGAGTTTTTTAGTTTACTTTTACCCGTAAAATATATAACTGCAATTTATTTCGATTTCAAAAATATTTTTCAATTTGCCTAATTTTTAATGAATAAGAAATCTATGCCGGTTGAAGATCGAAACGGGCTTTCTGGATACTCCCAAGAAGAGCAGTTTGGTCAATTGGTTTTGTTATGATGCTTACGGGGTTAAGATAATAAGAAGTAATCAGCCTGCTGTAATCATCATAAGCAGTTATAAAAATATATGGTATTTTATAATCGCTCTCCAAGCGGGCTATTGCTTCAATACCGTCAAGTTGACCGTTAAGGTTGATATCCGTAATTATTAGTGAAGGATTTAAGAGTTTTACATTTTCCATTAAAGCTTCACCACTGGTAACAACGAGTAAAACTTTATGACCAAAGGAATCCAGGTAATTTTTAAGTTGGGCGGAAATTCCTACATCGGCTTCAGCAATTAAAATTCTCATTGAATCTTTCATTTTGCGCACTCCTTTTTTCGAGCCGAAGGTAAGTATAAATAAATCTATATACAAGCTATTATATCAGTACCTGGATCTTAGGTGTTAAAAGTAAATTCCTAATTTGAACGCCATAATATGGATATTAAAAAACTTTGCAGGTTCATCCAAAATTAAATTTTTCAAACAACTGGAAAAATTAAGCATTTCAAAAATTTACAATAAGCAATGTCTTACTCTCATTAAAAATTTATTAACCTGAATACCATTTATTAAAATTTTCCACATTAATTCCAAACCGGACGATTTAATATTAGTATCAATCGGGGCAAAGAACGCTAAAACTGAAAACAATATTGTCGATATATTGTATGTTCATAACTGATTAATTATATTTAACCAAAAATTATTCCCAAATTCTATCTATTTTAACAATATTTACTCTTCTGATAAATGAAAAAAATCAGGTTAATGATTATTGAAGATAACCGGCTTCTTAGGGACGGCATTACTGCTTTGATAAAAGAGCAGCCCGATTTAATGGTAGCGGCTTCTGTGGGAACACGAGAGAATATTTTAAAAATAATAAAAACTTTAAGTTTAGATGTCATTATATTAGATATGGGATTGCCTCATCAGAACAGCCTGCAGCTCGTGAAAAAAATCAATAAAGATTTCCCCAAATTGAAACTGATTGTGATGGACTTAATACCCAGCCAATCGGATATATTAAATTTTGTACAAGCAGGTGTTTTCGGATTTATTTTAATGGATGCTTCCGTTAATGATTTCCTTAAAACTATTCGTGATGTAGCCGAGGGGATTAAAGTTCTGCCGCAGCATTTGACCGGGTCTCTTTTTACACAAATAGTAGGACATGCTATAGATGGGAAAAGTAAACCAAAAATAGTTGAATTAGTAAAGATGACTAAACGGGAAAAACAAATTATAGAATTAATAGCGGATGGTTTATCTAATAAAGAAATTGCCGAAAAGTTTAATTTATCTGTTTACACTATTAAAAGTCATGTCCACAATATCCTCGAAAAACTTGCATTGCATACCAGGGTTCAAATTGCAAAATATTCTCATATGAGCGATGATTATAAATCAGCTGTCAATGACATCAGCTTATTAGACGAGTAGTACAAAACATACTCCAAAGAACTAATCCTTTTTTCATTCTTTTGACCGATAGATTTACATCTCAAATTTTCATATCATTATCCGGAATTATTAAGACGGTTTACTATACCTTTTAAATATGGTACTCTTTCTTAAAAGTATTATTATTAATTAATAGGCCATGTATTAGGTATATGAACGCTTTAATGTATTATCCTTTTGCTCTAATTGTAGTAGTGTTTTGGCTTGTAGGTTTGCTGACATCTAGAACATTACTTGGATTTATAGAAATTATTATCATGATAACCATCGTAAATATGGTATATAAAATTATTAGTGGAAAAATTTCTAATAGAAAAAAAATTAAACGAAGAAAAATTAAATACCGATGGTTAAAGTCAATCTAAAGTTGATAGTGCTATTTAGGTTGTTAAAATTTTTTGAAAGATAAAAGCAAGTAAGTTTTTAGCATTTAGATCAATTTAATTAAAAAACTGATTTTAAAAATTATATTCGTGAGGCATAGTCAATGAATATATTAATGGTCTATCCGATGTATCCTAATACATTTTGGAGCTTTAAGCATGCTCTGAAATTTGTATCGAAGAAAGCAAGTTTCCCGCCGTTAGGGCTTTTAACGGTTGCTGCAATTCTGCCCAAAGATTGGTGTAAAAAATTAATTGATATGAATGCAGATCAATTGACGGACGATGATATTCTTTGGGCAGATTTTATTTTTATCAGCGCTATGTCAATACAAAGTGAGTCTGTTGATGAAGTGATACAAAGATGTAAAAAGTTAAAAGCAAAGATTGTGGCAGGCGGACCTTTATTTACCAGCAGTCCCGAAAACTATCAAGACATTGATCACTTAATTCTAAATGAGGCCGAAATTACACTTCCGCAGTTTTTAAATGATCTAAGCGAAGGAAATCCGAAACAAATATACACTTCGGAAAAATGGGCTGATATTACAACCACACCCTTGCCTCTTTGGGAACTTGCACCAATGAATAATTATACTTCGATGAATGTACAATATTCACGCGGTTGTCCGTATGACTGCGACTTTTGTGATATTACAGTTCTTTATGGAAGAAAACCGCGTACAAAAACTAAGGAACAGGTGATTGCCGAATTAGATGCCTTATATTTTAATAGCTGGCGGGGACCAGTTTTTTTTGTTGATGATAATTTCATCGGCAATAAAGTAAAATTGAAGAAAGAAATTCTTCCGGCTATCATTGAATGGAATGAAATAAGAAAAAATCCGTTTTACTTTAATACTGAAGTATCAATCAATCTTGCCGACGATGATAAACTGATGCAGCTTATGGTCAAAGCGGGATTTGAGGCAGTGTTCATCGGCATCGAATCTCCTAACGAGGAAAGTCTGATTGAATGTAATAAAACCCAGAATAGAAACCGCGATCTGATTTCAAGCGTAAAGAAAATTCA
>CAZKUR010000168.1:0-4377 GCA_964556005.1 uncultured Ignavibacteriaceae bacterium
TGAGTAGTTTATATGCTTCTGAAATTTTTCCGTTTTTAATTAAGGCCCAGGCAACATAATCCCGTCTATAAATTTTCTCATCGGGATAGACTTTAAGTCCATCTGAAAATTCATTTGCAAGTCTGAGCATTTCCTGATACTTCCCTATCTCATAGTATAAATGAATCTTTCTTATGAAACCCGGACTATCTTTCAATATTTCCAGAGATTTCCTGATTTGTCCTTTATTAATTTCTATCACAGGTATTTTATATCCCGACATTTGAAAATAATCAAAAGCTTCTTTATACTTTTGATCAATAACGGCATGAAATCCTAATTTGGACGCTGAAGAAAAATCCTTTCTCAAATTTATTGCTTCCTTATATAAGAGTTGGCTTGAATCATAATCCGCAAACCATGCATATATATCTCCTTTAGTATCATACGGATTCGGTTCTGCAGGAGCCAATTTTATATAATTATCGACGGTATTAAGAGCCTCAACCTTCCGGTTTAGAATTGTAAATGCATAAGCAAGATAATTCAACAAAAATTTAGCCGAGGGATTATTTTTCAATCCGGCTAAACAATTTTCGATTATTTTTTGCGGTATGAGTAAGTCATTAAGATATAAATAATTAAGATATATATATGGGAAAATTTCGTGCGGATATTGTTTTGTTAATTGTTGGAGAACACCCTCTTCCGCAGTAGTCTTTCCCATATATCTGTAATTCATAGCAAGAATTAAAAGGCGGTCTCTTTCGGCAGTATTATCCGCAAGTTTAGCAGCTTTTTGAAATGTTTTAAATGATAAAAATCTTTCACCGGTAAGTCTTTGCATCAAAGCTAAATAAAAATATGCCATTGCAAAATTATTATCCAATTCAACCGCCCGTTTAAAAGCTCCTTTGGCTTCAGTGAGATACAATTTATTCCACAAGTTAAGTCCCTCAATGTATGCACGATATGCTTCCGTAGATCTGGTTGTAACTTCCGCTACCGGTTTTATTCCGGTTGTTGAAGCTGAAGATGTGCGAAACTGGTCTTCTAATAAATATGTAAGGCTGTCTACTAAAGCAAAGATTTTATTTAAAGGAAAATTAGTTACCTTCTGCGAACTGATTATTCTGCCGGATTGAACATCGATCAAACGTGTTGTTACTGCAAGAGCCGGATTTTTCTGGAGAATGCTGCCAATCAGCATTGTATTCACACCTGCATGATTAGCAACCTCTCCGGCAAATGACGGTGAAAGTGTTTTCGTATCGGTATGCCCCAACTGCTTTTGTATATCAAGCAGTCTCTCCCTGCTGATAACCTCAAGGCCTTTTACCTGTGAAAGGGATGTAATTAATAAATTCGTCAGCATTTCCCCGGTATGATCTTCATCCCCCGGATCCGGTATGTTTTCGAAATACATTACCGCCAGTGAATTCCGGGATGATTTCAATGAACTATTTTGAGTTACTTGAAATCCAAAAGGATTGAAGTACAAAATAACCACGGCAAGTATAATAACAACCGATACAGATATGATAATTTTTAAAACATTTTTCTTTTTATCAGCTTTATTTTCCAATCTTTGTTGAGAGATTGATGAAGCTTTAACATATCCTGTTCTTGCATATTCCAGGTTTTTCCGCTCCTTGCGCAAATCGGCAAGCATATCGTCAACATGCTGGTAGCGTTCTTCTCTATCTTTTTCCAGAGCTTTAAAAACTATATGCTCAAGTTCCTGAGATACTTTATCATTATATCTAGCCGCCGGTTGCGGATCTTCATTTAATAGCGAATATATTAGTGCAGGTTGATGATCACCTTTGAAAGGAAGGTGAGTGGTTAAGATTTCATAAAGCACGACACCGAATGAAAATATGTCTGAACGATTATCAACTTCAATTCCCTGTGCCTGCTCCGGCGACATGTATGCCGCAGTTCCAACCGTTGAGCCTGTTTGAGTGAGTTTTGTTGCACCCTGTATCTTTGCCAGTCCAAAGTCCATTATTTTTACCTGCCCTTTGGCGGTGAGCATTATGTTATCTGATTTTATATCCCTGTGAACAATACCTTTTTCATGTGCGGCGGTTAATCCGTCGCAGATTTGAATCGCAATATCCAGAACTTTTTTTATAGACAGAGTATCATTTTCTTGTTCAATGATTTGTTTGAGTGTTTTACCTTCGACATACTCCATTGAAATAAAAACCTGTCCTTCATGTTCACCGATTTCATGAATTACTGCTACATTCTGGTGCATCAATGAGGCTGCGGCTTTTGCTTCATGATAGAACCGTTCTTTTTCATTTTTATCGGAGGTAAGATAATGCGGTAAGAATTTCAAAGCTACGATTCGATCAAGGGTATTATCATGAGCTTTATAAACCACACCCATCCCGCCTTCGCCTAACTTTTCTAATATTTTATAATGGGATATGGTTTTGCCAATCATAATGAATCAGAATCAGTAATTTTTATAATTAGAAATTTTACAAAGCGAATTAATTGGAACACCGAAGTTTATTTTCGGGGGAAAGGAAGATACCGTTATAGCTGCTCCCCTAAAAACGAGCATATTCCAACGATTATTTTAATTTATTATTCTGTCAATGTCAATTGTAAGTCATTAAATATCTAATATTATCGATTTGAAAACAAAACAATATTTTGTCAAAATGCACAATTTGCTTTATGCAAATCATTAAGTGAAAATATTATTTCTTTTCATTTCTCAGAAACAGAGTTTAGTTCAATCAGGAGCGATGGAATTCTTATCCTCTGCAGTCCTTTCTCATTCAGCTTTTTAATTAGTTTGAATTAAACCGGCATCGTTTGAATTAATTTATTTGAATAACCTGAAATCTTAACCCAATAAATTATCCAGCAAATTAAAGAGGTAATAGAGGTTAAAATCCCAAGTATAGGTATAACACTGCACACGCCAAGGATACAATATGCAAGTCCTAAAGCTTTTCCCGGTTCCGGTTCTTCAATCATATTCCGTTTGGAAAATTCATTATGCAGTGATGAAGAAATTCTTATAACTAAAATGAACTGCCAAACCAGGTTAAAAAGCGGTATTAACATTAACCAGACTGAACCCGGGCTCGTAGTACGGCTCTCCGGAGAACAGCGTTCAAGAGCCTTTTGTAATGTTAATAAATAGAAAATAGCCGGGATTAAAATTACAATGAAAGATATTAAGGATATTAAAAATATTTCGCCGCTGCCGTAATTTTCAAACATGTTGGTATCCTTTAAATTTTAATTGTTATTTTTTATCTATTAAAAATTTTAAGTAGCTATCTTTGCTTAATCTATCTCACTCTTTTCTAATTAAGTACAGCATCAAAAACAGAAAGCTATATAATCGTTTATGGATATATTCAAATTTGGTTTTTAAATTATTGCTTTATTCTTTAACTATCAATAAAAAAATATAAATTTCTTATCTTAAGTTTCAATTATATATAAATAATTTCACGGAAGTACAATGAAGTGTAAACCGAGTTCCTGTCTGCAGGAACCCGCATCCACAAAAATGCTCGTTACTAAAATTTCAGGCTCTTCTACTTTCGGCATCTTAAATTTAAAGTTCAAATCGTAAAGTTTTTTCCCCAAGGAATCAGACTCATCATAGTTTGAAGTATATGAAAGAACGTATTGTAAAGAAGAATTCCAGTGACGTAAAATTTCTTTTGAGTAAATGGAGTCTTTTGTGAATCCATCTGTAATAATCGCTCGAGGGAAAGTACTAAAATGAGTCAGTGAATCTGGAAATTTAAATATTAATATTTTTTTTAATATACATGGAGCTACCGGATCGTCAATATTTCTTAGCATTAATTTGGCGGTTGTTCCCCCACCGCTTTTTTGAACAATGGAATTTAGTTCCCACCAGCCGAAATTTCTCCTGCTCTCAAATCCATTCAGTACTTGTGTTAAATATATGATTGAACTATCATAAGCTACGGCAGGCGGAACATCATATGGATTCAAAAATCCGCAAAACAATGTAGTTTCATTTTTAAATTCAGAGAATTTAAAAAATAACCCGGCAGTATCATTTACAATTAATTTTGGGGGATCAACAACAATATATTTATTAGCAGGAATTTTCCATGGGCCGCCTACAATTCCCAACGAGCAGACATCCGCCATAGTACCTTGATCAATTCCTCTATCGACAAACTTAGAAACCGTTACGAATACATTTTTAGCTAAACTGTCTTTATTGAATAATAACATTTTTTCTTTCAAGCTGCCGTCTTTTATTTTCCAATACCTTTGCACGTACAGATCTTTACTGTGCCACCCAGGTGCAAGCTGGGCTGAACATAACCTGGAAAGTATTACAAATAGAAAAATAGCATAAAGAATTTTTTTCATATTTGC
>CAZKUR010000169.1:0-3095 GCA_964556005.1 uncultured Ignavibacteriaceae bacterium
GGAGAGTTTTCGGCATCGTATTTTTGATTTCAATTGTTGTTGATTTTATAATCTCTGTTATCAGCACTCCTATATCTTTTGTCTTTATGTGGGGATATTTCTCTCATTATATGAAAATGTTAACAGGCGGAGCAGCTAAACTTAATCCGGTTGAAAATATGCAGGTCATGAGCCGCTTTGGTTTTAATTTGGGTCTTGTTATCGTTTTTAATGTTATTTTGCAGACGCTTCTCGCACCTCTGTTTAATATTGTCGTTTATTTTGATCTAAGGATCAGAAAATTTCATTATAATCAAGCAAGTAAAAGAATAAGTAACCAGCCTATAGGACCACTTTCAATTTCAGATGCCGATAGGTAAAATAAATTAGAAAGATAGTCATGTGTATATTGGATTTTTAAGTATACTGTATTCACCAAGTAATTGAACCTCGAATTAAATGAACTCAGAAGCTAATGAGCATCTAATTTTAAACGGTTCATGGGAAAATAAGAACCGGAGTATTACTGCTGCTGCATTCACCGGCTTAATTGTAATTGGAGCTGTTTATTTTAACGTTCAATCAATTTTAACTGTTATACTGACGTCCATATATCGCGCTGTTTACCACATCGAAATTCCCGGTAATTATATTGACAAAATAAATGCGGTTACAATTCATCTGAAAACACCTATTTTAATTTCTCTTGTAGTCACACAATTTATATTTATGCTTACACCTGTATTATGGATAGTTAAACGATGGCATACACCGGAAGTAGAAAAATACATTAGATTGAAGTTATGTTCTATTAAAGAAATTGTACTCGCAGTATTAATAACAATTCTTCTGCTTCCATTCTGTTATTATATAACTAATTTACTTTTAAACTCGCTCCATATTCCTGATGTATTTAAAAAAGCAGGGTCTCAATTATTTTCTGCAAATTCGGGCGGACAGTTTATAGTGATGGTTTTCGTTGTTGCCGTAACACCTGCAATCTGTGAAGAGATTTTTTTTCGTGGATATTTTCAGCGTACACTTGAGAGAACGCTTGGAATGAAAAGTTTTATTTTAACAGGGATACTGTTCGGTCTTTACCACATGCAGCCGTTGAGTTTATTTACACTTTCTGTCCTTGGGATTTTATTTTCGTTTTTTTATTACAGGAGTAAAAGCCTTCTGCCTTCGAGTGCCGCCCATTTTACAAATAATTTTATTGTAGTATTCTTACTTTATGTACAAAATGAATCAAGCAGTATCAGAATATCATTTGTTGAAATAAATGATTTTGTCGGTATAGCAATAACACTTATTCTTGCTGCAATATTACTGATAGTGTATTGGGAAATTACAAGTGACAGGCACACTGCTAATGAAAACAGCTAATCCCAAAATAATTTTTTTATTTGTGTGTTTATAAAAATATTCTTCCCTATTAACAACAGGTTAAAAGCAAAGTTTAAAAATTGACAAAAAAAATATTTTTTTTAATTCAATATAAACTCATCGTATAATCCTTCTCTTAAAAAGAGAAGGATTTATTGTCAATAAAACCTTTTATTTGTGTTGTTAACTATTCATGATTAAATTGAATAAAGTCGAGGCTTTTGTACGATGAAAAGTTAAGATAAATTAAGTTTTGGATTTATTATTAAGAAGCTTTTCCATTTGTAGGGGAAAGGTGGGATAGAGTTTAATTTAATACAGCTGAATCTATAAACATTGAAAAGAATTTTGCTTGTATAACTATCATTATGTAATTGAGATATTAGTATTAAGATTCTAAAATTGCGTCATTACGTTGTCCTATTCTTAAAACATTTCAATATTCAAAGAGTACTAAGTAGATATGGTTAATAATTAGTTTTTGTTTTTAGAAAAATTGTCGCAGATATCGTCCCGATAATTCCTATTATTCCCCCAACTAAGAAAGCGGTAGAAATACTTGAATTATCTGCAATAATTCCAAAAACAACAGGGCCTACTACCTGTCCTAAACTTAACGATGTTGTGAAGGCGCCGGTTGCCGCACCCATACCGTAAACTCTTCCTCTTTCAGTTCTTATTGCTATTCCCGAAGCGCGTGAAATAGAACTGAAAATTCCCATTACCATAGTAAGGATAAAAAACATTATCATACTGTTGAATTGGGCTATGATGCACATTACAATTGCGGAGACAACCCCGCCGATAAAAATGAAGTTAATTTTTTGCTTTGGAAATTTATCTACTGCCAATCCAAAAGGATACTGTGTTATCGAGCCGAACAACATATATGCTGAAAGAATTATTCCTACATTGGTCAAACTTAAAGATTCGGTTTTAACGGCAAACACCGGGAAAAAAGTATTAAAACCCCATCGGTAAAAGCCGCGTGAACTAAAAAATGTCATAAGACCAAGCATAGGTTTGTCTTTGAAAACGGGAAGCAGCGATCTAAAGATCGGTTGTCTTTTATAAGGCATGTTTTTAATTGCCTGACTTTCCGGTACTAAGAAAATTATCATTATTAATGCAATTATCGAAAGTCCTCCCATAACGAGAAACGGTATATTCATGTTAAACCTGTCTGATAGATAACCGCCGAGGTAAGGACCTAAAGCCTGTCCGCCGAAAAACGACATGAAAAACAAATTCATGTATTTACCTTCTTTGCCGATAGGTGTAATATCGCCGATATAAGATTGGGCAACCGGAGTAACCAGCACGGTGGAAAAACCCTGGACAATTCTAATGATCGTTAATTCAATAGGTGAATCAGCTAAGACGAAACAAAGCGAAAGAATTATAAATAGAATTAAACCAGCTATAATTAATTTTTTTCTTCCACGCTGATCGGAAAATTGTCCGACTATCGGAGCAAAAATTCCGCGTGATAATGCAAATCCGGAAAATATTATTCCCAGTTCAATCCCGGTTGCATTCATGCTTTTAGCATATAACGGAAGGATAGGCTCTATGATTCCGAGGCTGAGCATTGCAACAAGAGTGGCGATAAATAAGCTGATGAAAATTTTTTTTCTCATTAACTCATAAGATGAAATAAATGCATTACATGTGGCTCATAATTGTTAATGCAAATTAAGTATTTAATTTAGATTCGGAAATGAGGT
>CAZKUR010000169.1:3195-4361 GCA_964556005.1 uncultured Ignavibacteriaceae bacterium
TTTAGGTAATTTGGATTTATCTATTTAAATTTTAAAATTAAAAAAATGAAAAACCATACATCATCAAACTAATATTCCATAATTATCAGCGGGAAACATCATGAGAAATAAAATACTGTTTCTTATTTTGACATTCATTACTTCCTTTATCAACCCTTTGTTCGCTCAAGATCAGCAAATGAATAATTTGCAAAAAAAGTTTGATTCATCCTTAAATAAAAATGATCTGAATACCTGGATGAAAAGGCTTTCAGCTTTTCCTCATCACCTGGGATCCGCATACGACAAAAGCAATGTAATCTATATCGATTCACTTTTTAAGTCATTCGGATTTGATTCGAAGATAGAAGAGTTTGAAGTACTATTTCCGACTCCGAAAAGTAGATTATTTGAAATGACTGGACCCAAAAAATATACTGCCAAACTTTTTGAACCGCCGTTAAAAGAAGATAGAACATCAAATCAAACCGACGAACAGCTGCCTACTTATAATGCATACTCAATTGATGGTGATGTAACGGGAGAACTTGTCTACGTTAATTACGGAATTCCAAAAGATTATGAATACTTAGCAGAACATGGAATCGATGTAAAAGGAAAAATTGTAATTGCCCGCTACGGTGCTGCATGGCGGGGGATAAAACCAAAAGTGGCAGCAGAGCATGGTGCAATCGGATGCATCATTTATTCCGATCCGAAAGGCGACGGTTATTACCAGGGAGATGTTTATCCGAAAGGCCCGTTTAGAAGTGCTGATGGTGTTCAAAGAGGTTCGGTTATTGATTTTCCTCAATACTGCGGCGATCCGTTAACTCCGTTTGTGGGTGCAACAAAAGATGCTAAGAGACTGGATATTAAAGATGCGAAGACTTTAACTAAAATTCCCTGTCTTCCGATTTCATACGGCGATGCGGTACATTTATTAGCTTCGCTTGACGGTCCTGTCGCACCTGAACATTGGAGAGGCGCTCTTGGTATTACATATCATATTGGCCCTGGGAAGACTAAAGTTCATTTGAAAGTTGAATTCAACTGGAACATGGTTCCTCTTTATGATGTAATTGCGAAGATTCCCGGAAGTGAATATCCCGGTGAATGGGTTATGAGAGGCAACCATCAGGATGCATGGGTAAACGGAGCTGCCGATCCGATAAGTGGGCAGGTTG
>CAZKUR010000170.1:0-3071 GCA_964556005.1 uncultured Ignavibacteriaceae bacterium
TATAAATTAACTTTATTTAACTCTTATGGCTGAAAATGCGGAAACGAGTATCATTGATGAGCCCGAGGTAGTGCCACATGCAGGAATATAAATGGGGTATGTACAGCAGCAGACATTCCTTAGACATCGATAGCGCAAAACAGGATAACATTTATAAAATTATATCATGGAAAGTGCTTCATAAAATTTTAAGTTACACTATCGAAAATAATTTATACGGACAAATACAGGAAAAATCATGACGACGTTATTTTTTATTGTGTTATTCATTGTTATCGGAATCGCATTGACAACCACTAAGATAAACGATGCCTCTTCGCCAATTAAGTTTAAGAAAATCGGATATGCATGTTTCGGTTTGGCGGTTAAGACTTTTGCAGCCGGATCTTTTACTATTATTGAACCGGGATATGTTGGAGTTCAGGTTACATTCGGCAGTGTAGGGTAGCACTCTATTCCTGCCGGTTTCCACCCGATATTTTTCTTAACTGATGTTTATAAAATGTCTATCCAGACGAAGGACTACACTATGTCCTTAGTCAACAGCGAAGGAAATCTAAATCGTGACGATGCCGTTGCCACACTATCCCGCGATCAACTTATTCTAAAATTTGACGTAAGCGTTTGGTACCATTTGGATCCGTCACAAGCAAATAATGTATACAGCGATATCGGCCTTGACTATAAAGAAGTAATTGTGAGGCCTGCCATAAGAACTGCCCTGATAAACGCCGCTACAAAGTTTGATGCCAGTGATGTTATGTCTCTTCAGAGAGATGCCTATAGTAAGATGGTTACCGAAATATTGCTGCATGAATTAAGCGGTAAAGGGATAATTGTGGATAACGTGCTAATTAGAAATGTAGAACCGCCGAAAACCGTCAGCGATGCTATTGCGGCAAAACTTAAAGCTTCCCAGGAAGCGTAGCAAATGGAATATACCATACAGTTTGCAAAGAAAGAGGCGGAACGAAAAGCAATTGAGGCTCAAGGTATTTCGAATGCTCAAAAAATAATTGACAAAGGATTGACGCAGAATTATCTGCAATGGTATTACATCTCCCAGCTCAAAGAGGTAGTGAATAGTCCAAATACTTCGACAATCATTTTACCGTTTGATCAAAAATTGACACCACTGATTAATGTTTCCGGGAAGAGATAATAGAAGTAAAAAGGTTTGAAAATGACAAGCATAATGCTGTTGGAATTTGCAGGAATGAGATGAGACTAAATTTAATATTCGTGTTCTTACGATGAATGCGGTTGCTAATACACATTTATGAGTGCCTGACCTGTACTCACTATAATAATTTAAATGTAATTCCATGAAAAAACACCGAATTTTATTTTAGCAAAGAATTAGTTGTCGGCTAAGCTCTGTAATAAGTAAAAAATCACCACAGTAACAGGCAAAAGGATGGAATATAGTGCTTAAGTTGGAAAGTTACTTTGCATAACAATAGTCTGGTCATCAAAATTTTGAAAGAAAAGAATCAGAAAAAATAAAAATAATTTTCAAAAAGAATCAGACAAACAATCAGTTGTAAAACAATTAAACAATCATTTTTTTCATAAACTCTCTTGCCGTAAGAAGTTCAGCTTGAAATATTGCATCTTTAATTTCGTTTCTTCTGCCAGATGATAGAAGTGATTTACTCAATCCTTCGAATTTATTATCGAGGTCTTCCAAAGTCATCGGTTCTCTCGGATCACCTTTGGGATATTCAAGGTATTCTGAATATTCCTTCCCATCTTTAGTTTTTATAACTACTTTGGAGGGCTGTTTCGCAGGAAACATTTTTTCAAACTCATCCGAAGCTTCACCTTTTATTTTATCTATCACTTCCCAAATACGCGGATCTTTTAACTTTTCTTCCGAGAAAGATTCGGTTGTAATTTTATGATCGACTAATGAAACGGCGATACAATAGGGGAGAGAGTGATCTGCAGTTTCCCTGGATTCAGGCCTGTACTTGTGCGGGTCGAATAAAATATCGCAAGCTCTTGCTATAGTTGTAATAGTAGCCGATTCAATTTGGTCGTAACTAATATTATTATTTGTAACAACTTTGAGAGTTGCGGAAATATGTGTGTGCGTTAAAGCTTCGGTTGGAAAAGCTTTCATACCGCATTCTAATATTTTAAAAGAATCTCCCAATCCACCTATCAATTTATCTATATTCCATTGCCATTCATTCAATGCATCCCTGCCCTGCATTTTAACAGGACTTACAATTTGATCTTTTACATCCCAGCCGAAGAAGCAGTCCATAAATCCTTCTTTACCTTCAAAAACTGCTTCTGTTCCGGAATATCCTTTTTGTGCCATCAATGCAGCAAAAACTCCTGACTGCACCGCCATAGGATCAACAGTATTTTTCATCATTGTTAATTTACCGGCTGTCGGACAACCGATTGTGTGATTATGACTTCCGTTTATTCCTATTGCGTTTACCATTTGATCAACTGTCAAACCGAGAAGTTTTCCTGCAACAATCGGTGAAACAAATTGAGTTAAGGTAGCGTGATGCCATTTTCTTTCACGAATTCCCGGTACAGCAAATTCACACAATCGCTGTTCAAATTCATAAGCAAGTACAATTGCAGTGATAACTTCTTCCATAGATGCGCCGGTTAGCTCACCTACTGAAAGAGCCGCAGGAATTAAATCAGACGGATGGGACGGATCTTCTTTCCAGTAAATGTCATTAAAATCCTGTGAGCGTATCATCAGAGAATTTACAAGAGATGAATTGACAGCAGGAATTTTATCGCCAAACCCAATGACAGTAGATTCAGGCTTACCGCCGATTTCTTTATAAATATTTCGAAGAATGTTAACGTCCTTAGTATGATAACCGCCGAAAGCGCATCCGGTTGAATCATACAGAAATCTTTTTACTGTGTTGATAACTTCTTTAGGCAAATCATTGTATTTAAGATTTACCGCAAATTCTGATACTGTTCTTGAAATTGATTTTTGCATATATTTTTTATTTGTCAAATTGTTTTATAGTTATTAATAGTATTCGTCTAAAATTTTCCTGGATTTCTATATTAGTATTTTTTCT
>CAZKUR010000170.1:3171-4344 GCA_964556005.1 uncultured Ignavibacteriaceae bacterium
TTTCTCTTTCGTTAATAATTAGAATATCATTAAGCTTTTTAATCCAATCGTTCATATACATTACTTTTCGCTGGTAAGCTTGGGATTCGGCGAATGCAAGAAACTGTTCGACAAGTAAGTTTAACTGCTTAATTTCATCGAACATAAGATAATTTTTTGCTATGATTACATCAAGTTTTCTTATTTTTGTACCGCTCCATGATGTTAATCCCATGTTCGGCTTGGTTGCGTCTACTCTTTGTGCAATTAGTTCGGCAGCAGTATGATTATGCACCGCCCAATGAAATTTATTTTGAATAACAGCAAAAAATTTTTGAGTGATTTCAGTATTAGGATCATAATCAGCCGAGAGCGCATAAATTTCACGAACTTTATAGTAAAAATTTTTTTCGGATGTCCGGATATCTCGAATACGTTCTAAAAGTTCTTCGAAATATTTATTCAGATAACCACCGGCTTTTAATCGTTCATCATCAAGTGTAAATCCTTTGATCAAATACTCTTTTATTCTTTGAGTTGCCCATATTCTGAATTTTGTCCCTTGAAGTGATTTTACCCGGTATCCGACAGATATAATGACATCAAGGTTATAATATTCTATAACACGGGAAACTTCTCTGTTCTTCTCTTTTTGAACTGTTCGGAAATTCCGAACAGTTGACTCCCGTGATAATTCGCCTTCTTTATAAATATTACTGATATGTTCGCTTATAGTTGATTTGACTTTTTGAAATAATTCTGCTATTTGGCTTAAAGACAGCCAAACAGTATCATCCTCAAGATGAACTTCTATCTTGGTTTTACCATCTTCAGTTTGATAGAGAATTAATTCTGAATAGGGTTTTTGTTTATTCACTTATTGAATTGAGTAAAATTTTCTCTTGAATTTTAATGAATAATAAAAATATCTTAATATATTAAAACTATCTTCTTAAGTAAAACATCTATTTAAGATTTACCGCAATTTCTGATACTGTTATTGAGATTGATTTGTTAAATTGTTGTATTACCAAATTGTTTAAAAGTATATTTGTAGTTTTTTGTTTGTAAAAAGTATCTGGCTGTTTATTGATTTTGGTAATTTTATTAACCCAGTGAAAATGTATGAATATTCCTCTTCGCTCAATAATTTTCGAACATAAGATTTTTAATTCCAGTCCAATGACTCATATA
>CAZKUR010000171.1:0-1765 GCA_964556005.1 uncultured Ignavibacteriaceae bacterium
GCGGTGCAAGCTGGGCTCCAGCATCCAATGGTATATATGTTCCTCTAATTTGGTATCTCGATGCAGTGCCCAACGGATCTGGCGGTACTAATTTATATGCAGGTACCTGGGGAGGAGGAGTATTTATTTCAACCGATAACGGAAACAGTTGGTCAGCAACTGCAGCAATTCCCGGTCCGCCTCTTATGAGTTCAATAATTGTAAATGGAAATGATTTATTCGCTTCAAGTTGGGGAGCAGGTGTTTTCCTTTCAACCGATAACGGTGCTACCTGGACACCAATGAATAACGGGATTACAAATACTTATGTCAATTCTATGTATATGGATGGTACAAATCTATATGCCGGTACTTTAGGCGGAGCTTTTCTTTCTACCGATAACGGCTCGACATGGAATGTGGTAAATTCAGGTTTAACAAGCACGCAGCTTTATGCATTTTATTCCGATGGTATTAATCTTTTTGCCGGAGCTGCCAGCAGTTCTTCAGACCCCGGTGGTGTTTACCGTTCAAGTAATAATGGAACAAACTGGATAATAACAAATACGGGCTTAATAAATACCAATATAAGATGTTTTACAATTATTGGTGATTATCTTTATACGGGGACTTATGGCGGAGGCTTATGGCGTAGGCCATTAATTCAGTTGCCAGTTGAGTTTACTTCCTTTACGGCTGCTTTATCCGGAGATGGAGTATTATTAAAATGGTCAACAGATTCAGAAATAAATAACAAAGGTTTTGCAGTTGAGAGGAAATCCGGCGATACTCAATCTTCGACGAGCAACTGGGAGCAAATTGGATTTGTTAGCGGAAACGGTACTTCAACAAATTCTCATAATTATAGTTTTCTTGATAATAATTTAAATAGCGGGAAATATATTTATAGACTAAAGCAAATCGATGTCAACGGAAGTTATAAATATTCTAATGAAATTTCTGTTTCTGCCGGAATTCCTGCTGCTTTCGTATTGGAGCAAAATTATCCAAATCCATTTAATCCCACAACTAAAATTAGGTTTAAATTGCCGGTTGATTCCAGGGTAACTGTAAAAATATTTAATTCATTAGGTGAACAGGTTAATGAAATTGCAAATACAGGTTATAGCGCCGGGCAGAATGAAATTACATTCAATGCATCAGGTTTAGCCAGCGGAGTATATTTTTACAGGCTTGAAGCTAAAGGGATAGATGGAAGAGATTATACTTCGATAAGGAAAATGATATTAATGAAATAAATTAATTACTCAAACAATAGGGAAAACCTACGCGGCTTTCCCTATTGTATTAGACCGATTCATTCTTTTAAATACTAATAACAAATGCATACAAAATTATTAAACAGATTACAGTCGAGCGGTTTAACAAAAAGGGAAGCACATATTTACTTAGCTCTTTTGCAGAAAAAAGAATTCGGTGCATCCGAGCTCGCTTCGATTGTTCCTGTAGGCAGGACAAAAGTATACGAAATAATTCCGAATCTTATCGCAAAAGGCCTTTGCACAGAAATTCAAAAAGACGGTAAAAAAATTTATTGTGCAGTCGAGCCGAAGGTTGCGTTGAAAAGTCTGCTTTCATTTTATCAACAGGAGATTGAAGATGAAATTATTAAAAAGCAGCAGGAAGTAATTAAAAAGAAAGAAATGTTCGATGATTTGGAAAATGAACTTGATGATATTTATAAAAGCAATGTACAAAAATCCAACAGCCTCGATTACATTGAAGTATTAAAAGATAGAAATCAAATAAGAAAAAGATGGATAGA
>CAZKUR010000171.1:1865-4224 GCA_964556005.1 uncultured Ignavibacteriaceae bacterium
AAGAAAACCCGCCTGAGGGTGAGGCGGGCTTTCCGTCGTAGGGCATGTTGAGAGATTTTAATTTATTGTTATAAACCTCTCAACCGGAGTCATCGATATTCCGCATCTGCTCGGAGCCTGACCATCGTAAGTATTACCGCAAGTTGTACATATCATGTACAAAGATGACATCGTACCTTCTTCACCCGCCGCTAATTTGTTAATAGCATTCTGATACATTGCTTTATGTTTCTTTTCTGTTTGATATGCATAGTTAAATGTTATAAGTGCAAGATTTACACTTCCTTCCTGAGCGGTTTTTAAAAATTCCGGATACATAGTTGATATTTCATAAGATTCGCCGTTGTAAGCGTCCTGTAAATTTTCATTTGTCGATTTTACTTCAAACTTGTTAGGCTCTACTTTACCAACTGTTTCACCTAATTGTTCGAGAACCGCTTTGTGATTACCTGCATGGATTTTTTCCGAGTTCGATGCTGCTTTAAATAAAAGCGCAATTTTGCTGTAACCTTCCTCTGCGGCTTTTTTTGAATAAGCAAGATACTTCGCACTTGCCGTAGTTTCCCCAAGTAAAGCTGCTTTCAGGTTTTCAATTGTTTGAGCTTTTGCCGGGGGATTTGAAGCTTGAACTTTTGAGAAAACAAAAAATGTAAATGATAATAAGAAAACAGAAAATAATAACTTTTTCATGCTAACCTCTTTTTATTTAATATTTAAAAATTTCTTTTGATTAAACTTAAGTTTTGAATCCTAAAATCATCTTTAAAGAAATCTTAAAATTTGCTTAAAAGTAAAAAGATGTGAATGGGGAATTATAAAGTTTATGAATTGAATATTAAATGAAATGAAGTCCCGGAATCTTTTTTACTTTCGATATTTATTTTTATCTGCTGGATTTCGGATAGTTTCTTAACGATTGCAAGGCCTAATCCGCTGCCTTCAATTTGAGCTTCTCTCGACTCATCCGTTCTATAAAATCTATCGAATATTTTTTCGACCTGTTCATCCGTCATACCGATGCCGTTATCTTGAATAATGCAGTCAACCGTTCCGTTAGTTTCTACCAGGTTAATATTTATTTTACAATCTTGATGCGAATATTTAATCGAATTTGATAATATATTCTCAAGAATAATATCTGTTAGCTCGGAATCGGCGGAAACATAGATGTTTTTTTCGGATATATCGAAACCGATATTTTTATTTTTCATTTGTTCGAACAATCGTTCAATATTAGACAATACTTTCTCCCGCAAATTGAACCTGCTAATTACGGGTTCTATTTTTCCGCTTTCATGCCTTGCCAATAACAGCAGTTGGTCGACAAGATGCGATATCCTGTCAACTTCCTTTATACTCTCTTTAATTTTTTCTTCATAATAAGGAATTTCACGCGGCTTTCTTATTAATACTCCGAGCGTTCCTTTAAGCACCGTTAAAGGCGTCCGCAATTGATGTGATGCATCGGAAGTGAATTGTTTCTCCCTAATCACTGCATCTTCAAGACGGTTAAGCAAATCATTAATTTTAGATGCAAGGTTATAAATTTCATCTTTATGAACCGGAAGCTCAATCCTCTCGTTTAAATTTTCTCTCGTAATTTTTTCTGTTACCGAGATAACTTTTTTTATCGGCGAAATACTCTTCCCGGCAATATATCTTGTAGTAAAAAATAAAATTAAAAGTACAATCGGAAATGAAATTATCAATACATTTCTTAAATCAGCTAAAACCAAAGCAGATTCTTCGAGGGGAATTGCTATTATTAAATAACCCAAAACATTTCCGTTAGGATTTAGTATAGGCATTTGAAGCTGCCGAGTGGGCGAACCGAGCAGATTCGTATCGAAATATTTTTTTGTCTTTACATTAGGGTTGAATTCCAATTTATGCACGAATAAGTTGCCGGACTTTTTTATGATTTTCCCATCCTTCGAAACGACCTGGACGAATGTAGGATTTACTTCTACCTGGTTATGTTCTTTTTCTCCCCACTCAAAAGGATTCGCAAAAATAAAAGAGTCGTTTAATACGACTATACTTTTAAAAACTTCCGAAGCTTCCGCATCAAGGTCGCCGTCGAGGTGATTGTAAACGGTATTATGAACCACGCTGAAAATTAATGCAAAGAGAAGCCCGACTAAAACTGCAGTTGTTATCAAATAAAAAAATGCTATCCTATTTCTTAGACTGAAGTTCATTGTTCATCTTTCACAATATATCCAACGCCTCTAATCGTTTGAATGTAATTTTTCCCGCCGGTACCGTCAAGCTTTTTACGTAGAAAATTTATATACACATCGATTACGCTTGTATCCGAATCGAAGTGCAAATCCCACACATGTTCGATTATTTTTGT
>CAZKUR010000172.1:0-4181 GCA_964556005.1 uncultured Ignavibacteriaceae bacterium
AGTTCCGTCAGCGTACTGCAATGCATGACCGTTGGGTGTTGCGCGTATAAAGCCATGACGATTAGGATTCTCCGAAATTTCCTTTTTTGTCCAATTAACAGCAGTAAATTCACCGTTAATATTATTCAATCCTTTATCATCAGGCTGGTTTGAGCCGCTCTTCCAGCGCCACTTTCCCGGTGCCTCAGCAACTATACGGACAATAAATACATTATCTCCATTCCAGAAACCATAAACCTTTTTTGAAAAATCAGGACCTTTTAATTCTACCCAGCAGGTTACATCCGTGTATGGATTTGAGTAAGATTTTTCGGCCTTGAGTGTAATCTGCTGCATTTGCCAAACATGGATAACCGGTTTTTCACCGGCAAAAGATTTATTGATGGGAATAATTGCAATCAACAGGAAACAGATAATGGTTAAGATCAAATTTCTTTGAGTCATTATGCTTCACCCTGAATAGTATATTAAAAGTTATTTTGCAGATTTTTATTTACTAAAATAACAATTATACTGCAATTGTCATTTCCTCATTTGAATGTTAATATGTATTTATTGCAGTTATAAATTAATCCCGCCTGCTTAAAATATTTTCCAGTCTTTGCCGCTTTATGTAATTTTCAAACAGGAAAGATCGAGCAAAAGGGATTAATTCTTTACAGGACAATCCTTTAAACAAATTACAATATTCGGGCACAAGAGCTTCGGCAATAAATATATGCCTGACCAGCAAGGCTAAGTGTCTTTTCTGACCATCCGGATACGAATTATAATTCGGGAATTCTTTTTTTCAGAAATGATGCAATCAGTTTCATATTAGGAGTACTTTTTTCCTGGTGTAAGATTGCCTGAAGTTCATTAAACTGTTGTTGTTAAAGTATTCAGTTCATAAAAACAAATTCCTGTTAATATTAAAACTCAAGATTATCAACAGAGTTTGCGAAAATTATTTACCGTTCATTGCAGGTGTAATAATTCTGTAGTTTCCGCTAAGATGCATTAAACTAAACAAGTATAAAAGTCCATCATAATACGGATCAAAATAACCATCGGAATAAGGTTCCAGTTTTGCATTCCATACGGCATCAACAAATTTCCAGCTTTTCGCCTGCGTTCCCATTATAGATGCTGCAGCGGATGTAGCGACCAATCCCAGCGAATGACGAAGCGTACGGTATCCGCCGGCAGGGCGAATAAGATCGGGAAGAGTTCCATCTATATTGTATTGATCTTCAAATTTATTTATCCCTCTGCAGAAAAGAAAGTTTTGAATTCGTTTGCAGTAATCCTGCTGCCATTTTTTATCTTTTGCATACCAGGAGTAATCCATTGCAATGTTCATAGGAACCCTCCATGAGTCAAAACGGAAATCTGAACGAAATCGTCTAAAGCTGCGCGGCGCGCCGCTGAATTCCGTAATGTCCGGGTTAAGCCCGGTTGGCGAAGAACAAGCTCTGTGAAGAAAAGCTCGTGCAGTATCCGCACAATCCCGGTAAAATTGTCCGTGTCCGTCTTTGGCATATTCAGCCCATACTTCAAAAAAAGCCGGTAAAAAATAAGAAGGGTCAGTCCAGTTATACCCGGAGTTGTCGGGGACAAAAGTTATCTTTTTTTGTTCAACGTTAATAACATTTGTTATTCCGCCTATTCCGTTCTTACTCCACATTGCATCAAGAATTCTTCTTGCTTCAGCATAATAATTAATCCCGGTTTTATTTCCCCATCTATTTGAAGCAAACAGTAGATCGGTTATAAAATAAAGTTCTCCGTCTGATGCAGAACCTTCGGAGTTATGTACACCGGTCTTAGGTTTTACGCTCCATGCAAAATAAGCGTCGCGCGGCCCGCCCTGGTGCTGCATATATTTTTTAGCCCACCGCCACAAACGGTCGAAAACATCTTTTTTATTTAATTGCACAGCCACCATCATTCCATATGACATTCCTTCCGTTCTAACGTCATGATTCTTTAAATCGGACAGATAAGCCATTGAATCTTTTACTTCAAAGTATACTCTATTTGGCCCTTCAAATACATCATAGTAAGCTTTAGCCAGCTTGGCATCAATATCTTTTTGCTTATATCCTGCTTCTAAAAACACATTGCGATATTTGCCGCTTTCCCAGGCCCCGGTTTCCCACGGCTTCATTTTGCCGCGCGGATCGGTAATATCTTTGTTACAGTCATTTGAAAATATTCCTAATGAAATAAAGATTACGGCAGAGAATGTGAGTAAGTAAATAAATTTTTTCATATGAATGTCCTGAGTTTTTTTCATACTAAATATAATTTTTTATGATGTAAAGATGTAGCTCCTAATTGTAAAAGCGAGCTTATTTTTTATAAGACAGTAATATTCCGCTGTGAACCCCTGCCTTCATCTTTACAAACCCGGCTGCAATTCTTGAGTTAATACCAGCAGTGATCATATTCTTTAGTTGTTATTCACCGGAAATTATATTCCAATATCCGAACTTTTATTCCATCGGTGCTGAAAAGTAGAAAGTACTCAATCTATAATTTAATATTTTTACAAATCTTCAAATTCCCCTCATCAAATCTTCGGCGGAATCAGTTTATAAACAACAGGAGTAACAAGTCTTGATAACAAAGTTGAACTGATCAATCCTCCGATAATGACTATAGCCAAAGGAGAAATTAATGGATTATCGGAAAGTGCTATCGGCATCATGCCTCCTATTGCAGTGAGCGATGTAAGAATTATAGGCAGAAATCTTAATTCCCCTGCTTCTCTAATTGCCTCATCAAGCGTTTTTCCTTCCTTTCTTAATTGATTTGTAAAATCAACGAGAAGAATCGTATTCTTTACTTCGATTCCGGCTAAAGCTATCAAACCGATAGTTGCAACAAATGATAGGGAATTACCTGTAATTAATAGAGCCAGAGCAGCCCCAACAATACCAAGCGGGATTACAGACAATACTATTAATATGCTTTTATAAGTTTTAAATTCTAAAAGTAAAACCGCGATGAATAAAAATATCGTAATAAATATTATATTAGATATTCCGCCAAATGATTCTTCCCGCTGTTCTATTTCACCACCCATTTCAAAAGAATAGCCCCGCGGAAGTTTTATCTCTTCCATTTTCTTCTTTACAACTTTTATAACATTATCGTTTAGGTAACCTTCTTTAACAAATGAACTAATCGATACAATTCTAATTTTATCCCGGTGGTTTATTACCGCAGGTGTAGTAACAAACTTTAATGTTGAAATCTGGTTTAATGGAATTGCAGTTCCCTTATAATTATTTACATAAAGATTCTTAAATGCATCCATCGATTGAAGGTCGCTTTTTTCTTTTGTTACTAAAATATCGTAGCTGTCTCCTTCATCATCGGTCATCTTGCCGACATCAAGTCCTGCTACAGCTAAACGAACATCTTTATCAATATCAGCCGTCGGGACACCGAGCATTCCTGCCTTTTCTTTGTTTATATCTACCTCTAAATCGGATTTCAAATTTTTTAAAGGATTGTTTATATAAATAGTACCGTCAGTATTCTGAATAAGATTCTCGACTCTTAATGAAAGGGCTCTTAATGTATCCAGGTTATCGCCATATAACCTTACTTCAACCGGTGCAACGACAGGCGGACCCTGCTCAAAGTTTTTCACTTCTATTTTTGCTCCCGTGTACGGCGTCCATTTCTTTCTGAGCTCTTTTATTAATTTCATTTTGTCCAAACCTGATGTACCTTCCTTAAGCTGAACAAATATCTGCGCGAAGTTTGCCTGCTCATGCCGCTGAAGAACATTATAATAAATTGAAGGGTTTCCTTTGCCGACATTTGTAGAATAATATTTTATCTCGGGATATTTCTTTAACTGCCTCTCAATTTGTTTTGTAATATAATTTGTATAATCAAGATTTGACTGAGACGGCGTATTTATTTCAATTAAAAACTGGGGCTTTTCCGAAGCGGGAAAAAGACTAAACCCGATCACAGGCACTAACGATATAGCTCCTATAAAAATTACCAGTGCAATAAGTACCGTAATAATAGGCCTGTTCAACGCTTTGTCTAGAATAACCGAATAAGATTTTGATATCGCTTTTTTCAATAATCTTAAGAAGATATTCCCTTCGGTCGGCGCCTGGTGTTCTTTTAACAACCTGCTTGAAAGAAAAGGAATAATCGTAAGTGCAACAGCC
>CAZKUR010000173.1:0-4078 GCA_964556005.1 uncultured Ignavibacteriaceae bacterium
TGTCAAAAACAGGTTTCCATTTGTTATAGTCTTCAATTTTGTGATGAACTAGTATATGTGCCATTTTATAGCTCCTTTGTTTTTTGTTATTAATTAAGCTTCTATGCAGACTTTTTTTCAGTGTCCGTTCAGCCACATCTCAAAACTTTTATTTATCTCACCTTCAGAGTAAGCCCAGTCAGCTTTAAGCCGCAAGCCGCTGCTGCTTCTCCAGGTAAAATCAACTGCTTCTTTTATTCCTTTTTCGTTAGTTACTTCAATCAAATGTATTATTTGATTATATGATTGAATTTCATTGATTTCAGAATTGATTTGCAACGCACTTAATGCATTCCTTATAATTTCAGCCTGACTTAAACTGAAGGTTGCCCAAACTATTCCATCTTTTTCTGCAATGAATTCGTTTTAATCAAATGAAATTGTAATTTCAACCGGACTGCCGAAAGGAAGGTTCGGAAACGGTTCATCGGTTAAATTATTCCAATCAATAGTTTTTGCCATTTCCATTTCAATATTACAGGAATCGGAAAGTATTCCTTTAATTTTTATGATCTTCAAAATTTTTTTTAATGATGACTTATTGAAGGAATTATAAAATCCGTGTTAAAAATAACCGAAAGTTAGATTGAAGTCTTGTACTATTTGCGCAATTGTTAGGACTTTTTGCGCATTTTGGAGAATTAAAAAATAATGCAATTTTTGGGGGAGATTAAGGTATTTGGAGAAGAATTTATCGGTGTTTGTATTAACGAATTTTTAGTACGTAATAGGAACTTCACTTTAAATAAAAAAAGCCGGTCTGTTGATAGAACCGGCTTTTATATTAATAGATAATTTAGGTGTAATTATTTCATCAGCAGCATTTTATTTATCTGTGTGAATTTACCGGCTGTTAACTTGTAGAAATATACTCCGCTTGCAAGCCTGCTTCCGTCAAAAACTGCCTCATGAGTTCCCGCCGCAGCCTCTCCGTTTACAAGCTCTGCAACCTGTCTTCCGAGAATATCGTAAACTATTAAGCTTACATGTGCATTCTCAGGCAGTGAATATCTTATCCTGGTTGTCGGGTTAAACGGATTTGGGTAGTTCTGCGATAAATTATATTTATCCGGGGTTTCTGTTGTGGTGTTATTCCCATTTCCGATTGCAATTTTAGGAGCGTTTCCTTCAAATGCACTCTTTTCATATATATCTACATTAACTCCGACTCTTACATCTTTGGCTATAAAAGCGCCGGTTGCATCCGTTAATCCTCTTAACCAGAATGTTCCGTTCGGTACGTAGAAGTTTGCTTTCACATTATTAAGTATTCCTATTTGTGCAGCTTTAGGTGATGCGTGCAGGTTACCGTTATTTCCGTTCATTCCCGCTACATAGAATACAATATTCGATGCATCAATACTGCTCCCGTCTGCCGGGCCAACATAACAGTTTACATCCGTATCGAATTTATCCGAAATAAGAACCTGTGTCGGCTGATCAAAGAGAAGCTTTACTTTACTGCCTGCATTTAAGTTATGGATGGAGAATGTTCCGCCGCCGCTGAAAAACAGAGTTCCTTTATTCTTTACAACTACATCATTATAACTGCCTGCGGTAAGAGTAACAGTTCCATTTCTGGGAACTGTAACGTCATCTGTGCCGGGGGACTGCTGCTGAAAGGTTGGTAAATCGGAATAAACCGGGAGAGAAAGCGGAGAATTAAGAGAACCATAAATATGTCCGTGGTTATTGAGATCATTATAATAGACATCGCCATTAATATGAGCTAAAGCTTTCACCTTAATGCTGTTTGCTTTAAGTGAATACCCGGAAGGAGTTCAAACACCGACACCAACCGACAGCTCTACACCTGCATTGAGAGTCGGGCCCGGGCTTACATCATTAACAATAACATTACCCGAATGAACCTCAGAAGTTGCTTCAAACCAAACACTATTCGTGGCAAAGATAACGGCTGAGATTGTCGGCTCCGGCATCTGCCCAACATATTTCGCCACAAAAATGTCATAATTACCAGCACCGGTCAGGGTGGTTTCATTGCTCTCCCCGGCGCCAAAGGTCGCTGTACCATCGAAGTAACCGGTGACATAGCTGTTGCCGCTTACATCCACTGCTATGCTATTGCCGGTATCAAAGTTGATTCCGCCGGCGCTTTTCGCCCACAGCAGTGCGCCGCTGTTGTCATACTTCGCCACAAAAATGTCATAACCGCCTTCGCTGGTCAGGGTGGTTTGGTTACTTTCACCGGCGCCAAAGGTCGACATGTTATTGAAGTAACCGGTGACATAGCTGTTACCGCCGCCATCTAAAGCTATACCCAGGCTAGCATCTGTGCCGGTTCCGCCGGCGCTTTTTACCCACAGCAGTGCGCCGCTGTTGTTATACTTCGCCACAAAAATGTCATAATTTCCGACGGGGGTCAGGGTTGTTTCGTTGGTCTCACCGGCACCAAAGGTTGCCGTGCCGCAGTAACCGGTGACATAGCAGTTGCCGCTGCCATCCACCGCTATGCCCAGGCTATTATCATTGGAAGTTCCGCCGGCCTTTTTCGCCCAAATCAGCGCCCCGTTGTTGTCATACTTCACCACAAAAATATCATTACCGCCGCCGCCGGTCAAGGTGGTTTGGTTGCTCTCACCGGCTCCAAAGGTCGCTGTACCATCGAACTAACCGGTGACATAGCAGTTGCCGCTGCCATCCACTGCGATGCCCTGGGCTTCATCATTTAAGTTTCCGCCGGCGCTTTTCGCCCAAATCAGCGCCCCGCTGTTGTCATACTTCGCCACAAAAACGTCAATACCTCCGGCGCTGGTCAGGGTGGTTTCGTTGCTCTCACCGGCGCCAAAGGTCCCTGTGCCATAGAAATAACCGGTGACATAGCTTTTGCCGCTGCCATCCACTGCTATGCTGGAACCAAAATCAATGACGGTTCCGCCGGTACCTTTTGCCCAGCCCAGGTCCTGTGCTGCTGCCGAGTTAAACATACCGGTGCTTACAAGAAAACCAAAAAGAATTGTCAGAAAGAGTTTTTGATATTTCATAACATCTCCTAAGAAAGTTTGTAAATAAGTTAATTAGTTGTAATTGTATTTTTATTTAATGTTCACTTAGCCAAAGCTCAAAACTTTTATTGGTCTCACCTTCGGCATAACTCCAATCCGGTTTAAGGCGTAAACCGCTGCTGCTTCTCCAGATAAAATCAACAGCATCATTAATTTCTTTCTCGTTGGTAACTTTAATTAAATGCATATTGTCATTAGAGAATGGGAATTCACTGATTTCAGAATTTATGTGCAATGCCAGAAGCGCATTTCTAATAATCTCAGCCTGTCTTATATTATATGTTGCCCATACTATTCCGTCTTTCCCGGAAATAAATTCATCCTCATTTAATGAAATAGTAATTACTACCGAACTGCCGATAGGAAGGCTAGGGAAGGTTTCGTCGGTTAAATCATTCCAATCAATAATTTTTTCCGTTGTAACTTTAATTTTACCGGCATCGGAAATTATTCCATTAAGATTTATGATTTTCAAAGTTTTTTTATGATGACTTATTGAAGGAATTATAAAATCGGTGTTAAAATAACGGGAAGTTAGATTGAAGTCTGGTACTATTTGCGCAATTGTATGGATTTTTTGCGCATTTATTATATTTGATTGTTATATCAACACACATCGTAGCTCAGAACTCCTGTTCTGAGCAGATCCCTGAGTAAGAGGAATATTTGAAAAAAAATTTTGCTGGTTTGCATTCCGTATTCAAGCATGCATGGTTTTGTTGTAAAATTGGATTTTCATAAACTGCAACACGGAATGTATTGTTTACTTTATAATTACCACAACTCAGTTCTGGAGAACTGAGCTACGGGAGTGGCATGTCCGTAGCTCAGAACTCCCGTTCTGAGCGAATTCCAAATAACAGAGAAGTTTCAAAAAAAATAGTACCATTTTGTGTATAGTAATCCGATATGCACGGGATTTTTTGTAAAATAGAATTTGCAAAAATCAAAAAACGGATTGTATGTTCGATTATTAATTTCGGCGGCTCAGTTCTGGAGAACTGAGCTACGAG
>CAZKUR010000174.1:0-4010 GCA_964556005.1 uncultured Ignavibacteriaceae bacterium
GATTTAAATATTCTATTGCAGCTTTTGCAAAGTCGTTTAATCCCTCTTTATCTATTACGAATTTCCCAAGTTTTTTGCTCAATTTATTTATCAATCCTTTTTTCCTTCGCAAATATTCTAATTCTTTAATCCGGGTTTCTGATTTAACTTTGCACATTTTCCTTGCAATTATTAGCAGTGTATGCAGACTGGAAAATCCGGCAAAGTAATCATAAATCTTAGAACTTAAAATATTGCTCAGAATAATGTTAATTGCTAAAAAGCCAATGGTAATGAGAAGAAAATATGGGAAGAAGTAAATCATAGAAGATGAAATGAATGTAAGTGCCGATAAAAATATTAGAAGATAATAATACTTAGAGCGGGGAGGTATATTTGAAATTATTAAGCTTGGTATAAAATAAGCTTTTGTATTCGTTAAATTGCTAAGCAAAAGCTGGATCGATTCTCTTAAAGAGCAGTTTTCCCGTAAATATTGTATTAAAGAATATCTTTCTTTTAAGACTGCTTCATCGTTTTCATATTTATGGAGAATATGATATAAATATTGTTGGCCAATTCTTGATACATTTCTATCCATCATTGAAAATATCGAATCAAAATCCAAATCCGACCATGTCTTTTCATCAACATATTTCTCCGAGTCCTTTGAAACAATACTTCGATGATAAATAGAAATTAGATCGATATTCCTAAACCGATCGATTTTTTTACCCCATTGATTTTTTAAGTACGCTAATTTCTTTTTCTTATTTGGAAACATAACATATATTTATTCTGAATTTGTATTTTCTATTCCATTTATGTTATCAAAAATTTTATTTTTGTCCCCGTAGGTGTCTTAGTGCAGCCATATTTTCCCTGCCCTTAAAAATTGTATCAATTATTCTTGATTAAAAGTAAAAATATTTTTATTTAAATGCATTTAAAATTTTATTAGCTTTACTATATGCGGATTGTATTATTAAAATTTTCGACTCAAGTAAAAATTGTTTTTCTATTCTTATTCGCCGAATAGACCGGTTATCATTTAATTCTTGTATTAATTAAAAAAAAACTTTATTGTTAAATGTGGTCTTAAAGAATTATAGGGTTAGGAGCATTTATGGAACGTTCTGTAAAATTAGCTGTATTTTTCGGGGCGCTTGTAATAGTACTTAATCTTTCGTGCTCATCTTCAAATTATAGTACTAAGAATCTTCCCGTATATAACGGCAAATATGAAAATGTGTTTCCGTTTCGAAACAGCTCCGAAGAACTTGAGAATATAAATTCTTCCGTTTATAGAATTAATTGCCTCGCGTTTTATAAGGCTTATATCTTTAGCGAAAACAGCAAGATCAAGTTAAAAGACTTGAGCGACTCATTAATCAAAACCAGGTCGGTTAAAAATGTTTATAGCGATAAATCCACTTCCGGTACGGCAACGTTAATTTATTCTTCCAACGGTACATTGGGACTGTTGACCTGCGCTCATGTTATCGATTTCCCGGACACGGTAATTACTTATTTCGGGGAGGTAACCGGTAAACCGAGCGACGACATTCAAAGCATTGCATTTAAATCCAAACAGTTTATTTATGCAGCCGGTTTTCCAAACGGAAGCGAGGTAAAAGAAATATTGGCGGATAAAAATACGGACGTAGCACTTATAGGCAATAATTACAGTCTAAGTGATGCTATACGTTTCCATGTTTTTAACTACCCGTTCGGCAGTGCAAAAGACCTTGAGTGGGGAGACTTTGTTTATATTTTCGGTTACCCGTTAAATTATAAAATGATTTCAAGGGGAATAGTCAGCAGTCCAGACTATGATAAAAACGGCTCCTTTTTTATTGATGCCGTTGTTAACAGAGGGTACAGCGGCGGGCCGGTTTTGGCTGTCAAAGAAAATGTTCCGCATTTTGAACTTGTCGGAATTGTCGAATGGGTTGCGGAAGAAAACGAAAACATCCTGCAGCCCGCACCCTTGGAAGGAGATTTGAAATATAATCCCGTAGTACCTTACAAAGGCGACGCCTATGTAAAGCAGGAAAGGTTTTTAAAATACGGTATTACAAAAGTAATATCTGTAGAATCTATAGTAGACTTCCTTGAAAAAAATAAGGATTTTTTTATCCACAAAGGTTATGATTTTGATATGTATGATAAGTAGTAGTTTATACTGCTCTCTGCATAATGATTGAAAACTCGGTTATACCGGATGAGTTTGATTCAACAAAAATTTCCGAATTATGCCAGTTGACAATTGCCTTTACAACCGAAAGCCCCAATCCTACTCCGCCTGTGCTTCTGTTTCTGGAAGTTTCAACCCTGTAAAACCTGTCAAATATTTTCGGTAATGCTTCTGCAGGAATACCTTCACCAAAATTTATTACACTTATTTTTACCATATCCTGTTCAAGATTTTCACCTTTCAGCGTAACTGTATTGTTCTCATCTCCGTATTTAACAGCATTATCAATAAGATTTGAAAGCGCCTGCAGCATTAATTCTTTATCTATTTCAACAAACGAATTTGTTGATGAATTTACTGTCAGCCGAATATTTTTATCAGCACCTAAAATTTTAAGGTTATCAGCCGTATTCTTCAGAAACTCATCAAGACTTATTCGTGTTTTGGTAAGGTTAATTGTGGAATGATCAATTTTGGAAATAAAGAATAGATTGTCGATTATTTTTGTAAGCCTTATAGTTTCTTCATAATTGCTTTTGAGTACTTCCATATATTCTTTAGGAGTCTTTGGTGATTTTAATGCAATTTCAGTTTCGCCGCGTAAAATAGTTAAAGGTGTTTTAAGCTCGTGGGCTGCCGAAATCGAAAACTGGTTCATATAATCGATAGAAGTTTTTATTCTGCTTATCATTTCGTTCATCTTTTTCACCAGCCTGCCGTATTCATCGCTGTATTTTTCACCACCGATTTTCTCATCTAGGTTAAGCGCAGTAATCTCTTCGGTCTTTTTAATAATTGCATCGATTCTTGAAAGCGACTTTGCGGAAATTATGCCTCCGCCTATTATTGAGATCAGGAAAAATACAGGCGCTAGTATTTCAAAAATATGTACAAGGCTTTTTAACGTCTGCGAAATACTTTGAATCGGGAAAGCAACAATTACATTATAATGTCCGGATATTAATTTTACACAGCGGATCGGCTTAGCGGATAGGGAAGTATCGGAAAAATTAAAAAGATTAAGCGGGGCTTTCCTATTGGGAAATGATAAGGTATCGTCATTCAAATTTGCCGTACGGAAATATATTTTATTCTTTATACTAATTTGTATAAAGTTATTCCTCAGGTTAAATGCAATTTCATTATAAATGATATCCCATACAAAATCTTCCGGGTTGGAATAAACCGAATCGGGTACGAAGTGTTCTATATCCACATGCTTATCGGAAACGGCGTGCAAAATAGCTTTAGCCTGTGATTTTAAACCTACATCAAGATTGTCCATCATTGTTCTATATAGATTTATATAAATGAAAACGGCTAATAATATTTCCAGAATTAAAAATAAAATTGAGTACCAGAGAGTGGTTTTAAAACGGGTAGATGAAAAAAAATGTTTTAATTTACTGAACATCTGATTTTAAAATTCATATATATAAGTTAACTTAAGCGCCGTCTTTTATGATGTAACCGACACCCCGTATTGTATAAATTAATTGTTTATCAAATTCGTTATCCACTTTGGTTCTTACCTTGTTAATATAAACGTCTATTATATTTGTTTCGGTATCGAAGTGATAATCATAAACGTGTTCAATTAATTTTGTCCGCGAGATAACCTTGTTGGCATTCTTCATCAAATATTCAAGTATAGAATATTCCTTTGGAGTTAAAATAATCTCTTTGTCATTTCTATATACTCTATGAGATTGCAGATCGAGAATTAAATCGCTTACCGTAAGTTTTGTCGATTTATTGTTTTCATTTCTCCGCAGCAAAGCTCTTATTCTTGCCAGCAGTTCTTCAAATGCAAAAGGTTTTGTAAGATAATCGT
>CAZKUR010000175.1:0-3898 GCA_964556005.1 uncultured Ignavibacteriaceae bacterium
GATAATTCTATTGCTCTTTCGACATCTTTAGCCAGGATATTATTCCCATAAACCACATATTCAACATGAATTTTCGTAAATACTTTTGGATGTTCATCAGACATTTCCGCCGAAATATTTATTTCGAAATCATTCATGTCCACTTTCTTTTTCTGTAATATACTTACAACATCACTCCCGGTACATCCACCTAATGCAAGCAAAATTAATTCCTTTGGCCTTGTACCTGCATCACTTCCGCTAAAATTTTCCGGTCCGTCCATTGTAACCCAATGATTAGAATCCGTTTTACCGGCAAAAGTGATTCCTTTAATTTGTTTTATGTAAGCTTTTTTTAGTTCCATTTTCTCCTCAACAATAAAATTAAAATTATAATAAATTTGCAGTTGTAAGATGTTTTATATCTCATTAAGATTCAAACTTTATATTTTGCCGGCGCATTAATTAGAAATCGTTTCCATTTATTTCAAAATATTATTATAGTTTGTTGTACAATTTCAAAAATTACTTCCAATAAAAAGGAGAAAGCAAATGGCAGATCATGTTTACAAAAAAGTCGAAGTTGTAGGATCGTCCACAACCGGTTATGAAGACGCAATTAAAAATGCAATTTTAAAAGCCAGTTTATCCGTAAAAAATATGAGATGGTTCGAGGTAGTTGAAACAAGAGGACAAATTGAAAATGACAAACCTGCTCACTGGCAGGTTACCTTAAAAATCGGTTTTACGCTTGAGTAAATTAAAAAAAAGATGACATCTTTCTACCGTACAATGTCCCGGGAAAAGATGTCATCTTTATTTCAATGCTTTTGAGTAACGTCATTTAATCAGGAAGATATCCCGCAAAATCGGCTTAAGCCCGCTGAAAAGAAATTCAACTGCAATTACCATTACAATAAGTCCCATTATACGCATTAAAACTTTGTTCCCGCTATCGCCTAAAAATAAGATAATACGCCTTGCGCTTAATAGAATTAACAAAGTAATCAAGCTTACCAGAATAATTGCGGCAGTAACAATTAATTTATGAGAAATCAAATGAGCATCATTCATCATTACAATCGAAGCAGTTATTGCACCGGGGCCGCAAATCATCGGGATTGCCAGAGGTGTAATTGCAATATCTTTTTCAAATTCGATTGAAGATTCATCGCTTTGCTTTGTTCGAAGCAGCCGTGCCTGCAGCATATCGAATCCGGCCATAAAAAAGATGATTCCTCCTACAATTCTTAAGCTGTTAACAGATATGTGAAAGAATTCAAAAATAAATCTTCCTCCGAATGCAAAAACAAGCATTATTATTAAAGCAATTGTTACTGATTTTTTAGCAATTTTTCTCGCTTCAATACCGGATAAATGATTCGTCATTGCAGTATAAACAGGAATTACTCCAAGCGGGTTAACCATTGTAAATATGGAAGTAAATGCAAGCAGCCCAAATTCCAGTATATTATTCATTTTTTATCTTTCTATAATTGAAAATAATTTCTTTTCTGCTTTAGAAAAGAAGTTTAAAATTATTAAGTTTAAATGATATTAAAAAAATCTTGGGAAGAAATCAAAAACTCTTAAATGTTATTATTTACTGTTAAACAATACGGGATGATTCTATGAAATATTTTCGTTTACTTTTAGCCCTCTCCTTTTTCCTTTTCTTAAAAGCGTACGGACAGCAGACCCAACCTTCAGGGGCAGAATACTGTTCACAATCCAGAATCCACTGGAATCAAAATATCGCTCCGAATCAAATCACAGCGAATATTCTGCATTCATACAATGTTATTCATTACAATTTATCTGTGAATGTTTACAACTGCTTTACGAGCCCTTATACAAAATTATTTTACGGCAGCAATGCAGTAAAGTTCGTAGTTGATTCCACTCTGAATTATATAAAACTAAATGCGGACAACACATCTTTACATATCGATTCCGTTAAAATGGCAGGAACTTCATTCACTCAAACGAATAATATTCTTACAATAAACCTCAATCAGACTTATTACCCCGGTGATACGGTAATAGTGAAAATCTTTTATCATCACAACAATGTTTCGGATGGTGCCTTTTATACAGGCGGGGGTTTTGCTTATACCGACTGTGAACCGGAAGGTGCGAGGAAATGGTGGCCATGCTGGGATAGACCATCCGACAAAGCAACATTTGAGCTTACTGCAAAAACTCCTCTTAATGTAAAATTAGGTTCGAATGGCGTTCTGCAGGATTCTACAGTGAATGCCGATACTATTACTTATCATTGGGTTATGGCTCAAAACATTGCGACTTACTTGTGCGTTTTAACTTCAAAAGTAAATTACAATTTGAGTATAATTTATTGGCACAGGTATACCAATCCGAGCGACAGCATACCAATCAGGTTTTACTGGAACCCAGGCGAGAGCATCAATTCAATGAAACAATTGGTTCCGCAACTGGCAACGTTTTATTCCCAGAAGTGGGGAGAACATCCATTTGATAAAAACGGTTTTGCAACTCTCGATTACCAGTTTGCTTGGGGTGGAATGGAAAATCAAACACTTACGAGTCTATGTCCAAACTGCTGGTACACAAGTGTAGTAGATCATGAGTTTGCTCATCAGTGGTTCGGTGATATGATTACCTGCGCTACATGGGCGGACATCTGGCTAAATGAAGGTTTCGCTTCTTATATTGAAGCTTTGTGGACAGAACACACTTCGGGATATACAGCATATAAGAACCAGATCAACAGCGATGCAAGCAGCTATTTTTCAGGAAATCCCGGGTGGGCAATTTCTGAACCATCATGGGCAATTACTACTCCATCTGTCGATATACTTTTTAATTATGCAATCACTTATATGAAAGGTGCATGTGTAATGCATTTATTAAGATATGTTATGGGAGACTCGGCATTTTTTAACGGCTGGTATCAATATGCAAACGATCCAAATCTTAAATATCAAAGTGCTGTAATTTCGGATTTTAAAGATCATATGAGTTCAGCCTACGGGCAGGACCTTTCCTGGTTCTTTAATGAATGGATCTATCAGCCTAACCATCCTGTATATGCTAATAAATACTGGATTTCTCAACAAGGCGGAGGTTACTGGGAAGTTGGTTTTATCGCCGATCAAACCCAGACAAATTCATCGTTTCATCAGATGCCTATCCAAATTAAAGTTCATTTTACAACAGGTCCCGATACAACTGTTACTGTTATGAATGATCAGAACAACCAAATATTTGGTTTTGATTTTACCAGGCAGCCGTCAAGCGTTCAATTCGATCCGGATGATAATATAGTCTTGAAGCAAGCAACTCTAACTCAAATAGATCCTCAACCGGTTGAACTTACTTCGTTCACAGCAGATGTAAAGGGAAATTTTGTTGTTCTTAATTGGAATACGGCAACCGAAATAAATAACAAAGGATTCGAAATTCAAAGAAGAAAAGATAAAAGTGTTAAATGGCAGAATTTAAAGCTCATCAACGGCCATGGAACGACAACAACCCCTAATGATTACTCTTACACAGATTACATTTCAGCTTACGGAAATTATATTTATAGACTTGTCCAGCAAGACTTTGACGGTACCACTACATTCAGCAATGAGGTTGAGGTAACTGCCGGTAATGCACCAAAAGATTTTTCTTTAGATCAGAATTACCCTAATCCGTTTAATCCGACCACTGTTATAAAATTTGATGTTCCAAAAGTAGCGAGTGTAACTATTAATGTTTATAATTTATTAGGACAGTATGTTGAAACTCTCACTCACAGAGACTATGCACCGGGAACTCATGAAGTCAATTTCAACGGAAGGAACTTAAGCAGCGGTGTTTATATTTATGAATTAAAATCCGGTGATGTTGTTCTGAGGAATAAAATGATTTTAGAGAAATAGCTTGATTCAAT
>CAZKUR010000176.1:0-3883 GCA_964556005.1 uncultured Ignavibacteriaceae bacterium
ATATGTTGGGTCAACTCGGCGATGAACTCCAGAGCCTCGAAAAGGTGGACGTTTTATAGACTCCATGTAGTCGGGTTCCATCGTCTTGTAATCATTGTCGAAATCAACCCAGCGTCCGAGCCGCGTAATGACGCTGCGCCACTCCTTAGTGTATCGGAGGACGATCCCACGGCAGGACTCGTTGAATTTCGATATTCCGTAGTCTTCTATCTCGCGGCGTCCGGATATTCCCAACTCCTTTTCCATCTCGTATTCTACCGGAAGCCCGTGGCAGTCCCAACCGAAACGCCGTTCCACACGCCTGCCCTTCATGGACCAGTAGCGCGGAATAATATCCTTGATAGTACCGGGAACGAAGTGACCGAAATGCGGCAAACCGGTCGCGAATGGGGGACCATCGTAGAACACATAGTCCTTATTCCCCTCTCGCTGAGAAATTGAGCGTTTGAAGATATCGTTCTCCTCCCAAAAACGGAGAATTCCCTCCTCCATCTTCGGGAAGCTTACCTTCGGATCAACAGGCTCGTACAATTTTCCCTCCACAACCCATAGAAGCACGTCCACAGCATCATGTACCTCGGGACCCTATCCTCCCAAGGTCGTTCCCAGAGAACCGTATGGACCGCATGTCTTACGATTTCCACCAATTCTAGAGACTTTTTTTTTCGGGTGTCAAGGACGCCGGAACCACCCCATCCCGTCCTGGCACGGCAGGAGCCCACATCAGCAGAAAATAGGCTTTTTTTTATATATAAATGCATCAACATAATTGACTTCCTATACCGATGGCTATATATTTATTGTGAATTAAGGCACATTAACGTGTAATGATCCTTGTTTAAACACACCCCAGTTGCAAAAAGACAACACTCGTAGATGTACGGAGGAGCATATGAAATACATCATAATCGGCGGAGTTGCGGGCGGCGCAACGGCAGCTGCTCGATTGCGAAGAAACAATGAACAAGCGGAGATCGTCATGTTCGAACGCGGCGACTTCATATCCTATGCGAACTGCGGCCTCCCCTATTATCTTGGCGGGGTCATTCCGGAACGAGACCGGCTATTCGTGCAGACACCGGAGAGCTTCTATGCCACCTTTAGGGTCGATGTCCGCACGAGAACTGAGGTGCTCGAGATAAATCGCGACGACAAGACGGTCACCGTCCGCGACGGTGAAGGCAAGGAGTACCAAGAGAGCTACGACAAGCTCGTTCTCTCTCCCGGCGCGGAACCAATTCGCCCCCCGATCCCCGGCATCAACGGCCAGGGTATCTTCACCCTGAGAAGCGTACCGGATATCGACAAGATAGTGGAGCTCGTCGAGACCCGCAAGCCGCGGCGAGCGGTAATCGTCGGAGCCGGATTCATCGGTCTCGAAATGGCGGAGAACCTTCACCGGCGAGGAGTCTTCGTCACCATCGTCGAAATGGCGAATCAGGTGATGAATATCCTCGACTATGAGATGGCCGCGGCAGTACACCAGCACCTGAAGGTCAAGAACGTCGAGTTCTACCTGCAGGATGGGGTCGCCTCTTTCACCGCCAACGGAGGACACACCACCGTTGCGCTCAAGAGTGGCAGACAGCTCGATGCCGATCTCGTCATTCTCTCTATCGGAGTGAAACCCGATACCGACCTCGCCCGCGGTGCAGGACTTTCGGTTGGGAAGACCGGCGGCATAGTCGTCGACAAGTACCTTCAGACCTCGGACCCCGACATCTACGCCGTCGGCGACGCGATCGAGTTCAAGAGCCCCATCACCGGCAGAGCCTCGGTCATACCGCTCGCCGGGCCCGCGAACAAGCAGGCGAGAATTGCCGCCGACAATATCTCCTTCGGCAACACGAGGAGCTACCCAGGCGCGATCGGTACGGGGATCGCAAAGGTATTCGACCTCACCGTCGCTTCGACCGGTGCCTCGGAGAAGCTGCTGCAGAGAGAGAACGTGCCCTACCTGTCAGTGGTTACCCACTCCTCGTCGCACGCCGGCTACTACCCCAACGCTATTCCGATGAGCATCAAGACGATCTTCTCACCGAGCGGTGGACGCATACTCGGAGCACAGGTGGTAGGCTACGAGGGGGTAGACAAGAGAATCGATCTCCTTGCCAGCGTACTGCGCAACAGCGGGACGATCTACGACCTCCAGGAATTGGAACACGCCTACGCCCCGCCCTTCTCATCTGCAAAGGATCCGGTCAACATTGCCGGCTTCGTCGCCGAGAACGTCCTCACCGGCCGCAGTCGTCACATTCACTGGGACGAGCTGCTCCAAGTCGACTCCAATGAGTACTTCCTCATCGACGTCCGAACGCCGGAAGAATACGCTATCGACACAATCGAAGGGGCGATAAACATCCCCGTAGACACGATTCGCGACCGCCTTGACGAGATACCTCGCGACAAGAAGATCGTGGTCTTCTGCGGCGTTGGATTCCGAGCCTACCTCTCGGAACGAATCCTTCGACAGAACGGGTTCGAAGAGGTGTCGAACCTCTCCGGAGGCTTCAAGACCTACTCCCTTGCAACCCAGAAGCAGAGCAACGAGGACATCTTCGAGGGCGATTACGTCGGAAAGGACGACACCATCTACCAGGTTGATCCCTTCTCCTCCGAACGGGAGGCCTCCCTCGCGACTCCGACCAACGGTTCGACCCCTTCGGCGCTCAAGGAGATCGTGCAGGTGGACGCCTCCGGGCTCCAGTGCCCAGGCCCCATACTCAGGCTCAAGACCGAGCTCGACAAACAGGAGACGGGCACACGGCTACTCGAAACGGCAACCGACCCCGGTTTCGCCCGCGACATCCAAGCCTGGACCCGCATGACCGGGAACCGCCTCGTAGAGCTCCACGAAGAGGCGGGAACGATCACCGCACTCGTGGAAAAGGCGGCCCGAGAGCCGAGCGCGCATCCCAGAGAGACCGAGAACGCCCTGACGATGGTCGTTTTCAGTGACAGTCTCGACCGCGCTCTCGCCTCCTTCGTTATCGCAAACGGGGCGGCCTCCGCAGGGAAAGAGGTGACCATGTTCTTCACCTTCTGGGGGTTGAGCATACTCAAGAAGGAAACTCACACACCGGTCAAGAAGGATTTTATGGGCCGAATGTTCTCGATGATGCTTCCGGGATCGACGGGGGGCTTGAGCCTTTCCAAGATGAACATGGGCGGAATGGGGGCACGCATGATGCGCAGTCGGATGAAAGCCAAGAACGTGGATTCTCTCGAGCAGATGATGCAGACGGCCATCGACTCCGGCGTGCGGCTCGTTGCCTGCCAAATGTCGATGGATATCATGGGAATTTCCCGCGAAGAGCTCCTCGACAACGTCGAGATCGGGGGAGTCGCCAGCTACCTCGAGTCCGCAAGTGACGCCAACGCCAACCTCTTCGTCTAACGAGGTCCTTTGTTCCGACGCGGTCAAGGCTCTACGGGGCGGTCTCTACTCGACCGCCCCGTTTCTTTTACGACAAGTCGCCTATGTAGCTCGCGATTTTCGTTTTTCGCTCGGAGAGCTCCGCGAGCTTTGCCCGCTCCTTCTCCACGACTTCCGTCGGAGCGTTGCTGATGAACCGTTCGTTCGCGAGCTTCTTCTCCGATCCCTCGATCAGCCCTGATAGACGCTTCGCCTCTTTTTCGAGCCGCTCGATCTGTTTGGGAAGGTCGATGACGTCACGAACAAAGACAAACGCCTCGAATCCGAGGCCCGACTGATAGTAAAAGTAATCGGCAGCCGTCGACAAACGCCGGAGGCCAAGGTGGAGAACACGCCGTCGGACGGTGCCTTTCTCCCCTTCGCCACATGGTGATTTCCATCGCACTCCCGTGCGAAGTGATGAACAAGCGCATTTTAGAGAAATTGGTACGCCCGCCCCGCGACACG
>CAZKUR010000177.1:0-3853 GCA_964556005.1 uncultured Ignavibacteriaceae bacterium
CGAAATTTGATACTGGTTACCGGATTAAATGGATTGGGATAGTTTTGTAACAAATAAAAGTCTGTTGGTATTTTAGGACTATTATCTTCTCCATAAGAAAGATTCTTATCCCTTTTAAGAATTGTTCCGAGATCTCCAAATGTCCATCCTACTTTTTCATTAATAAAATTTATTGATTCCAATGGTTCAACCGTCGGAGAATTATCACTGCTCCATGAGACTCCCCCATCACTGGTTTTAAATATCCTACCGTCAAGAAGACATGCATATCCCGAATGTGCGTTTATAAAATCTATATCACTCCCCCAAAATACATTATTATTCCAATCGAATATTTTATAGCTTTCCCACGACCTGCCTGCATCTGAAGTTTTTAGCACTTTGTTATAATATGAAAACCATGCAGTATCGCCGGAAACAGCAATATCTTTAAACATATGAATTGAATCGCAAACAACTTCCCAGGTATTTCCATAGTTTTTGGTCCTAAAAAGTCTGTATTCATCACCAACCATCCACCCAAGCCCGTGGGTTGAAAATTTGATTTTGTAAATACCGGATACATCCGAAAATGTATCCAATAATTTCCAAATATTTCCTCCGTCACGGGTTACGAATAATTCAGCCGTACCCCATTTGGTTCCGGCCGCAAACCCTAAATTGTTATCAATAAATTTAATATCATAAAGCCCAGAAGCATCAACATATTTTTTATTCCAGCTTGTGCCCAAATCGGAGCTATTGAGAATTAAACCTCCGGAACCAACACTCCAGATTTCATTTCTCTTAAATGTAATTGCCCATAAATCAATGCTTGTATCAGCTTTAAAGTACCTTGTCCATGTATTACCTCCGTCGATAGTTCCGATAATATTTTCATGAGACCCGCAAGCGAAAACGATATTAGAATCTTTTACGCAGCCATTCCATAAAGTCTCAGAAGTTACACTTTTAATTTGCTTTTCGCTTGTATTCCAGTTATCGGATGAATGAACTATAATATTATAATTAATTCCCCATGAATTATTATCAACAAAATCAAATTCCATTGCCGATGTATTTAACTTTTCCCAGGATGCACCTCTATCTGAAGTATAATAAATTTTATCGGAACAAACCCAGCCTTCATTAGATGTTTTAAAATAAACGTCAAATAAAGTATAATCAAAAAATTTGTTGGTCCAACTATTTCCGCCGTCGGAAGAAATCCCCAGCCAATTTACAATTTCACCTGAAGGCCCTTCACCGAAGGCGATATAATATATATGATTATTACTGATCGCATAAATCTTATCTACATAATGGTAAGGCAAAAAGGCAGCGTTTGTTTGAGTCCATGAGTCACCGCCATCTGAAGTTTTATAAATATTACCTTGCCCTCCTGTAACACCAAAATTTTCATTTACAAAGTAAATTGCAGATGAACCGAATACCGAATTATCAATTGACCAGTTTTCTCCTCCATCTGTCGTTTTCAATAAGCCGCCGGGATAGCCTGCTGCAAAACCTTTTGATTCGTTGATAAACCATAAATTTGAACCGTACCACGGGTCAAGATTACCAATGAAAAACCAGCTTTCACCTCCGTCAATTGTTCTATATATTTTATTATCGAAATAAGTCAAGTACCAGCCAACATTTGAATTTAAAAAGAAAATATTTTGTATTAAACTTATAGAATCTGTTTTTAATTCACTCCATTCATTTCCTCCGTCAATGGTTTTTAACACAGTCCCTCCATCACCGCAGGCATAACCTGTATTGTTATTCAAAAATTGAATGTCCGTTAATCTTTCACCAAAAGGTACCGGATTTTGCCAATGCCATTGGGCAAAAGAGAAATCAGCAAAAATTAAAATTACGAGTAAACAGTATAAATAATTTTTCATGGTGTTAATACATTTTGTTATAACTTATTATTTATAGTTAGTATCATTTGATACTATTTTAAAATTATCATCTTTTTTGTTTCAATATATTTTCCAGCCTGCATTCTGTAGAAATAAACTCCGCTTGGTAAATTAGATGCATTAAATTCTTTTTGATGAGTACATGCTGTTTCCTGTTCATCTATAAGTGTTCTCATCTCCTGTCCAATAACATTATAAATTTTAATTATTACATGATGCGCTTTTGGTATTTCCCATTTAATTATTGTAGTTGGGTTAAACGGATTGGGATAATTTTGAAATAATTTGTAGCTCCGTATTATTTTATTTTCATCAACACTGGTTATTAATTGACCACGGTATAAAAATATTATCCATTTAGCTACATATGGATTAAACTCACCAACTGCAGGTGCATATAAATAAATCCCAACTCTAAAAATACTTCCTTCCTCTCCAAATTTTCTTAGTATAGAAAGTTTTTTAACCGACAGCCAGGCTGAGTCTGCTTTAGGATAAAATACCGAATCCGGAAGTATATACTTATAATACTCTATTGAATAGGGTACAACGGTAATTAAGGAATCATAATTGAATAAGTACGGATTTTGAATTGAATCAGGATCGGGAAAAGTCATATGACCTTGGCCTGCCCAAATTATTGTTGCAGCAAAAATAGTTTCATTTGTTGGAGAATAAGCGAACGAAATATTTCCATAATCTAACGGCGGAATGTAAACAATATTAAAAGGGATACTATCATTATCAATCCCGGAATGATAATTAAATTTTGTAAAATACCCGCCCTCAAAATTATAAGAAGTATAATCTAATTTTAAAAATGCAAAATTCGCGCTGTTATAATCTAAGTTCCAATGAACTTGTGAAAAAGAGAAATTGGTCAGTATTCCAAAAACCAAAAATATTTTAAAAATATGATGCATTCTACCCATCCGTAATCTTTATGAATGATTTTTAAATAAATCAATTGGATAAAATTTTTATTTTTCAGAAACTATATACGTATAATTAACATCCACCTTTTATCCGTTAACATTTAGAAGTCATCTTAAAATTACCATTTTTTTTGTTTCGACAAATTCAACTGCTTGAATTCTATAAAAATATACGCCGCTGCTGAGATTATCAGCATTAAACTTTATTTGATGAACACCCTCAGCCTCAAATTCATCAACAAGCGTTTTTATCTTTTGACCAATTACATTATATATTGTTACTGTAACGTACGATGCTTTAGGAATTTCCCATTTAATAACTGTTGCCGGGTTAAATGGATTCGGATAGTTTTGCTCAAGCTTGTAGCTTTTAATTGCCGGAGGTTTTTTATTATCAACTGAAAGAATTGTATCGCCGTAAACTATTCCATCCTTAATAAATCCGTTTAGTAAAGTTTGTGTATATAGAGCTTCACCTCCAAAATCTTCATACATACCTATGCCCTTAATAAATTTATATATTCTAAAACCGGATGTTAAGTATATAACATTATAGGTATTTAGGGTTGAATTAATTCCCCATTGTTCAAAAGGCTCCTGGCTTTCAAGTACCCAGCCATATGCAATACTATCCTCTCTATTAAATATTACTGTATCGCCAACTGATTGGGCAGTAAAATCATAATATGGAATATCATTACCATTAATATTACGGTATATTCTCCCGTCGGTTGAATCAATTCTTTCTAAAGTAAAAGTAGTTGGCTCTCCCGGGCTTACATATTTAGATACATAATAAAGTTTTCCATTAATTGTTGAATCCCCAACTACTTCGACCGTTAAAGCTTTTGAATACATTTCAATTTGCTTTTGGTAAAACCATTTATTGCCTATCTTTAATGGATACCAGTTAAAAATATCAGGATTTGGATTAAGGTGTTTTAAAGTAATTATCGAATCAAGTGTAATTTCAAATAAGTTATATTTTGTTGCTGCAAACAGTAATTG
>CAZKUR010000178.1:0-3809 GCA_964556005.1 uncultured Ignavibacteriaceae bacterium
CATAAATGGGAACAAACAGCCTGGTGCTTATAATGTCGATTTCAGCGCAAGCAAATTATCAAGCGGTGTGTATTTCTATCGTTTGGAAGAAGGAAGCCTCGTCCAAACAAGAAAGATGATCTTGATGAAGTAAATTTCAGGTAATAACATTGACAAAACTTATATCATTTAACACTTAAGGTGTTTTGCACAGTTTTTTTTCAGCTCGTCAAGGATAAATAAAAAAAATTCTGTGACGAGCTTTTATTTTGAATTCGTCCTGCCAAGTTTTGCTCATAGAGTCATCTTAATTCTATAGAAACTATGACCGAAGAAGAATATTATTTTATTTTTAACTTAAAAAATAGATAGCTTCAATTCATTCGTGAAGACAAAATTACTCTTTGGCTATCTTCTAGATATTAAAACAGAATTTTTTGGGGGAATCCAAAATTTTAGGGGGTACAAAAAAAGGTACTCAATTTCAAATTTTATATTCAGAAAATCTGCACTAATAATACACCAATAACCTTTTAAAAATGAGAATTATTATTTAACAATTAGTTAAAATAATCCGATAATTATACTTTAATGGAGTAAATGGCTGGACAGTAGAATTTTTTATGCCTACTGTAAGATTAGTTTATGTTTTCGATTCCTCAATTACTGTCGAATCTTGTTCACCTTTTCAATATTCAATACCGATGTTAATACACAACAATTAAACTTGTCACCTAATTTTATCGATTATATAATATCGGCATGGTTAATTGTCATTTTATAAGATTAAAAAAAGAATTGTTTTAATATGATGATATTAATATTTTTATTACGGTTTTTTGCACCCTGAAATTAAGAGATGCTGAAATAATTAAAAAATTTAATTTGTATTTAGTACAGAAAATTTGTAATTACCGGTAAAGCCATATTCTGATTAAGAAAAAATTATGATAAACACTTCATAATCAATTTAACTCATATGGTGACCTTTTTAAGATAATAAAAGTTCATGAGGATTATCTATTTAAATAGGGCAAAATTATTTTATCCGTCGGCTATATCTTTAGTATTTTTTATTTTCACTTCAATACCTGCACAACAAAATACTTCGGGGACAAAAGTAATTTTATCTCAAGCTATTCAGAGAACAACTACTCAATTAATGTCACAATGGGCCGTGGCTTTGCCGCCCGAATTGGAAACCCACAAATTCCAATTAGAGATGGACGAGCCGGACAGATCAAATCTTCCACATGCCCCGGGAACAATTGGAGCAAGCCAATGGCCGCTGCCGACTACAAAGACCAAAAAAAAAGTCACTTATCCGTTATCACCTCAAAGCGATGGAATTAACTTTACAGGTGCAGTTTATAGAGATACTTATTCTTTCCCTCCCGATGTTATGGGAGATGTCGGACCTACTCAATTTATAGTTTTTATAAACGGCAGGATTCGGACTTTTAATAAATTATCAGGTGTCGCCGACGGTATACTGGATATTGATCCCAACGCATTTTTTAGTTCAATAATGACTCAGCCTGACTCAAATCAAATTACCTTTACTTCCGATCCGAATGTTAAATACGATCGTTTAACCGGCAAGTGGTTTTTCACTATAATTGATGTGACTCTTAATAATTCCAATGGTGCTCTTGCCAAACCAAATAGAATATTAATCGCTATAAGCGATGATAAAAATATCTCGGAAAATACGGTTTGGAGATTTTTATATTATCAAAACACTGCAAGCTTTATGGATTATCCGTCCCTCGGAGTCGATGCAGATGCACTTTATATTGGGACTAATCAATTTACCTTATGGGGACATTTTTTATATCCAAATGCTTATGTTTTTAATAAAGCATCACTATATACAAGTACCCCATCAGTGATGGTTTTTTCAGATCTTAATTCCAATTACGGACCTTACGCTCCGCGAGGTGTTGATAATCCCGACCCGAATAATACAGGACCTTACGCAATAGGATATTTTATCGGGGTAAGTTACTCTTACTATGGTACATTAGTTTTAAGAAAAATTTTTGATCCCGGCGGAACGCCGACTATATCCCCCAATATATCAATATCAACCGAACTATCAACAAAAGCTCCAGTTAAAGTTTCACATCTTGGAAATGCAAACGGCGATAACGGTAAGCTGGATCCTATTGATGATAGACTATTTTCGGCTCGTTTAAGAGATGGGAATTTATGGACTACACAGAATATTGGTGTAAATAATTTGGGTACATGTTTCGGCACTGTTACAAGAGATGCGGCAAGGTGGTACGAAATTCAAAACCTGGACACAAACCCAACCGTATTGCAAGCCGGTACATTGTATGATGATTCCGGTTATAATGATGAAGACGAACGAAATTACTGGAATCCTTCCATAATTGTTTCCGGTCAAGGAAATGTAGTATTAGGCTGCAGTATAGCAGGGACATATGAATTTATTAATGCATTTGTAACAGGTAGATTATTTACTGATCCGCTGGGGACAATGGAAAAAGGTCCTGGAGGAAGTTCAATTCCGGGTTACACTAACAGCACTTCCTCTTACAATCCTCCCAACAATCCCGGAGGACCTTTCGGAAGACGCTGGGGAGATTATTCCGTTTCCTGTCTTGATCCTGATGACGATATGACGATGTGGACCATACAAGAATTTTGTGATTCTACGGATTCCTGGGGAGTACAAGTTTTACAAATAAAGGCACCGCCGCCGATAACTCCAACTACTTGTATTCCGAATTCAATTATTCCGGGTATTCCTTCTGCTGATATAATAGTTACCGGACCTGTAGTAAACGGCTCCGGTTTTTATGATCCGGGAGATGGATTTCCAAAAAGAATGGCTGTATCTATTTCCGGCGGTATCGGATTAAATTCATTTAAATACGATAGTTCTACAAGAATCACTCTAAATATTTCAACCGTAGGCGTACCTCTTGGTTATTACGATATTACAGTAAAAAATCCTGATGGGCAAAGCGCAACTGGTATTGGCATTTTGGGAGTTTTAGATCCAATTGCGGTTGAATTATCTTCATTCAATGCTAAATTGTTAAATAGCAATATAGTGCTTAACTGGAAAACTTCTACCGAAGTTAATAATTACGGATTTGAAGTAGAACGAAAAGCTCAAAAGGATAATTGGGAAAAAATCGGATTTGTAAAAGGCAATGGTAACAGTAATTCACCAAAACAATATCAATATAACGATAACAATTTTCCTTATGGAGAAGATCTAGATTATAGATTGAAACAAATAGATAATGACGGTAATTACAAATATTCTAAAATAGTTGAAGTAAAATTATCTTCAATCAGTTATTCATTAAAACAAAATTATCCTAATCCATTCAATCCTACAACAAAGATCAAATATTCGATACCGGAATCCGGATCTAACGTCTATGTAACATTAAAAGTTTATGATGTTTTGGGTAATGAAATTGCTACGCTGGTAAATGAAAGACAAAATCCGGGAAGTAAACAAGTGGAATTTAACGGCTCATCTTTGCCAAGCGGTATTTACTTTTACAGATTACAAGCCAGAAATTTTGTTAAAACAATGAAGATGGTTTTGACAAAATAATTATAACTTATAAAGGATATCACCTTTTCATGTGGCAAAACATTAGATAAAGATGACATTTTTTATTTTGTTCACGATTAATTAACTAAATTATTTACATCGTTCCCTTTTAAATAATTCAAAATATTATTCGCTGCTTTTTTAACCCCATTTAAAAGTGAGTCGGGAACCAAAGCAGAATTATGAGGCGAACCCAATAAATTAGGAAGATCAAAAAAAGGATATT
>CAZKUR010000179.1:0-3800 GCA_964556005.1 uncultured Ignavibacteriaceae bacterium
TTAAAATTTCTTACTTTAGTATTGATTAGAAAAGGTTTTTTAGATGTACTCAGCAATTATCTTAATTTTCGTAGCAATCGCTTTTTATTTTTTCTACACCGGTATAAAAAAGAACAAATCCGGCAAAGTAGCAATTGGAGTAGCGATTGGAATTTTAACTTGGGTGTTTTTTTCATATATGGATTTCTGGGGCGAATTTCTCTGGTTTCAATCTCTCGGGTATTCCGAAAGGTTTTGGGCTGAAACTTTCGCAAATGTAGGATTTGGGGTCATTGGAGCAGGATTGGGGTATTTAATAATTTATCTTCTTACGCTGGCTCTTCCGCGGGATAGAAAATTATTAAAGTGGATCCCGCGTGGATTAGGTGTTTTCGTTGGCGCTACCTGGGGATATAACAACTGGGAAATTATTCTCAGATTCTTTAATAAAGTTCCGGCGGGGATTTCCGATCCTATCTTTCATATAAATGCAGGCTTCTACCTTTTTTCACTACCGTTTTTTGATGCCGTTCAAGATTTCCTTTCCATACTAGTTTTTATATCATTCTTTACAATGCTGATAGCAATTTATGTCCGGCTTGTAGGAAACAATTTTGAATTAAGGCCAATCGATTCAATCGGGAAAAGCGCTACACGACTTTATAACCAGTTATACATTGATTCGGCAATTTTAATTTTCGTTTTAGCTTTCGCAAAATATTTAGACCGTTACCACCTGCTGTATTCAAACCGCGGGGCGGTTATGGGGCCGGGATGGACAGACGTGAATATTCAATTGCCTGCATATAATATCATTGTTGTAATAACGATTTTGTTAGGTTTAATTTTAATTGTGCCGCCGCTGCGAAACAAAATCCATGCTTTCTACATTAAAAAGAATATTTCTTATGATCAGTCTCATCCATACGTACTTTCAACGATAGGTATTTCAATGCTTGTTATCTGGTTCGTAGCGTTGACAGCAGTACCGGCTTTATTCCAATGGTTAATTGTTGAACCCAGTGAAATCACATACGAGAAGCCCTATATAGTTAACAATATTAAGCTCACTCGTTATGCATTTAATTTAAATCATATTGACGAGCGGGAATATCCTGCTGCAAAAAATTTCACACAGCAAACCGTTGAAAATAACCCGGCAATTTTTTCGAATATAAGGCTTTGGGATTGGCGTGCTCTTGAAGCAGTATATAAACAGTTCCAGGAAATCAGGCTTTACTACGAATTTAATGATGTTGATATCGACAGGTATAAAATAAATAATCAAGTGCGGCAGGTAATGGTTTCGGCAAGAGAAATGAATGCGGATAATTTGCCTCCCAAAAGCCAGACTTTTGTCAACAAAACATTTCAGTATACTCACGGGTATGGTATTACAATGTCAACCGTGAACGATTTTACGAACCAGGGCCTTCCGAATCTTTTAATTAAAGATATTCCGCCGGTAGCAAAATACCCGTCTCTCGATGTAACCCAGCCGCAAATTTATTACGGCGAATTAACAAACAATTATGTGGTTGCAAACAGCAAGCAAAAAGAATTCGATTACCCGAAAGGCGATGATAACGCATATATAAAGTACGTAGGCTCGGGCGGGGTTCAGTTGTCAAATATCTGGAGGAAATTTCTCTTTGGATGGAAATTCAGCGGAACTCAATTTTTCGTTTCAGATTATCCGAACAGCCAAAGCAGAATTATGTTCCACCGGCAGATTGAAGACAGGGTTAGAACGCTTGCACCTTTTATTCATTTTGACCAGGATCCGTATGTCGTCCTTTCAAAAGGGAAACTTTACTGGATAATCGATGGCTATACCGCTTCAAATTACTTCCCATACAGCCAGCCATTCTCATCGAATGAAACGATACAGTTCAAGGAAGCTGATAGAAACGAGAACCTAAGAAGTACAGTTGTGCCTTATCTTAACGGTGAAAATTATGTTAGAAATTCCGTTAAAGCTGTTGTCAACGCCTATAATGGTGATGTTAGCTTTTATATATTTGATGACAGCGATCCGATAATTAAAGTTTGGTCGAAAATTTTCCCGGGATTATTTAAACCAAAATCGGAAATGCCTGAAGGCCTTTTAGAGCACGTACGTTATCCAATCGATTTTTTATTAGTGCAGGGATTGATGTATGCTAAATACCATATGCAGGACCCGATAGTATTTTATAACCAGGAAGATCTTTGGGTAAGAGCTACCGAGAAATATTATAATCATATACAGCCCGTCAATCCTTATTACATAATCTGGGAGCTTCCCGGCTCGGATCATCCGCAGTTTGTGCTTATGCTTCCTTTTACACCCAAGAACAGGCAGGTAATGATCGGCTGGATTGCCGGTATGTGTGACCCGGATGATTACGGGAAGTTCATTGCCTATAATTTTTCAAAGGATAAACGAGTAATCGGTCCGCAGCAGGTAGAAACTAAAATCGATCAGGACAGTTTCTTATCCGGGCAATTGTCTTTGTGGGATCAGCGCGGTTCGCAGGTAATAAGAGGGAATGTACTTGCTATTCCAGTGGGTGAAACCTTGTTTTATGTTGAACCGATTTATCTCCAGGCGGAAACGGCGGCTTACCCCGAGTTAAGGCTGGTGGCAGTTATGCATGACGACAACCTTAGCTATGCGCCGACATTTGATGAGGCTCTTCAAAAATTATTTGTACAGGAAGGACAGGGTAATGTAACGACTGCTGCTACTTCCACCACAACGGGTGAAACGCAACAACCCGAAGTTAAAAACGTATTAAGTAATTTATCAGATCAAATTAATGCTGCAAACGATGCATTCGAAAATTATCTTAAGCTGCAAAGTGAAAAGAAATTTGAGGAAGCAGGAAAACAATTGGAGAAATTGCAGCAGGCTTTACAGCAGCTTCAGGATAGAACAAAAAACCAGAATAAATGAATTTTGGGAACCGGCTAAAAAATTTAGAAATTAGAGATGACATCTTTCATTTGTGAAACAACATGTGAGAAAATGTCATCTCTTTACCCTAATTAAAACAGTAGTGGCATACAATCTGTGGTGAGAGCAGTCATTTCTAAAAAATTATCACAATTAAAGTTTAATTAAGTTTTTATTTTTTTAAAAGTTATTAAACTTAAATTTGCCGGTTTATTGTTCCCTTTATTCAATTAACTCTATTTTGATGCTTGGCGGCATTCGAAAATTATTAGAGGAATATTATGCAAAATAAAATTAAAACTTTATTCTCCGATATCGGTGGAGTTGTTTTAACGAATGGTTGGGATCGTAATGCTAGAGCAGAGGCGATTAAAAAATTTAAACTAAATGAAGAAGAGATACAGGAAAGACACCATTTAACTTTTACTACTTATGAACTTGGGAAGTTAAATCTTGATACATATTTAAACCGTGTAATATTTTTTAAGGAAAGATCATTTTCAAAAAAAGATTTTTCGGATTTTATGTTTTCCATTTCACAGCCTTTTCCTGAGATGATCGATTTCTTTATAAAATTAAAAAGCAAATACAACCTTAAAATAATTGCGGTGAGCAATGAAGGTAGAGAATTGAACGATTATCGCATAGCCAGATTCAACCTTCACGAGATCTTCGATGCTTTTGTTTCTTCCTCATATGTGCATTTTAGAAAACCCGATGAAGATATTTTTAAAATGGCTATTGATATCTCGCAGGCGAATAAAGATGAAGTAATATATTTGGACGACAGGGATATGTTTGTTGAGATTGCCTGTGAGCTGGGAATCAAAGGAATTCATCATAAAAATTTTGAAACCACAAAAAAGAAACTGGAAGAATTCGG
>CAZKUR010000180.1:0-3775 GCA_964556005.1 uncultured Ignavibacteriaceae bacterium
TATTGTTCATTAACCAGGATTTTAAACATTTGTTTGCTCTTAATTTACAAATTCTATTTTAATTTATCCTTTTATTTATTATTTATCAATAGAAATCTTTATTAAATAAAAAAGCAAACAGGATAAACTGATTTACTATTTTAGCAAAACGAATTTTTTTGCATCATAAAATGAACCTGCCTCAATGGTATAGATGTAAATTCCGCTTGCAAGTCTTTGCCTTCCGTTAAGAAGGTTATCTGCATTGAAAAGTACTTCATAATTTCCTGCTTTTTGAATTTTGTTTACAAGGGTTTGAATTTCTCTACCAAGCGCATCATATATCTTCAGTAATACATGCTGCTCATCGGGGAGACTATATTCAATTATTGTTGAAGGATTAAAAGGATTGGGGTAGTTCTGCAAAAGCTCAAATTTTTTAGGTGCCTGTATATTCACATCAACTATCTTTGAATAACTATATTTTCCGTCGTTATCAATTTGCTTTAACCTGTATTCATCTTCACCTGCTTGAGGGGATTCATCCAAAAAGGAATAGATCTTAGGAGAGTTGCTGTTGCCGGACCCCTTAACGAAGCCGATTTTAATCCAGCTGTCCAAATTTTTATTCTGGGAATTAACTTCCCTTTGAATTTCAAACCCGTAATTTTTAACTTCTGTCGCTGTCTGCCATTGCAGTTCTACTTTACCTCCAACACTACCAGCTGTAAAAGTAGTAAGTTCAACAGGCAATGGTATGCACGCACCCCCATCAATTATTTCCTGCTCTGTTGGATTACTTGCATTACCGGAAACATTATAAGAGCCTGTTAATCCGCCGGAATTTAATAATGAAAAAAGTCCACAAAAATCAGAAAGAACGTTATTATTTTGTACATAAAGATCTCCCCCAACAGAAGTAATATTGCTTAGCCCGTCTATATCTGTAATGGCTGAATTACCAGTTACCTCAAGAAATCCGATAACAGAAGTAATATTGATTAGCCCATCTAAATTTGTTAGGGCAGAATTATAAGCTACTTCAAGTCCTGTCCCTCCAACAGAAGTAACACCGGTTAGCCCGTTTAAATTTGCAAGGTTAGGATTACCATATACATAAAGAAATCCCCCAACAGAAGTAATATTGCTTAGCCCGTCTAAATTTTGTAATGATTGACTATTATTTATGTCAAGAGCTCCCCCAACAGATTCAATGCTGCTTAACCCGTCTAAATTTGTAAGGGCAAGATTATAATATACCTCAAGATTTCCAACAACAGCAGTAATACCACTTAACCCGCCTAAATCTGTAAGTTGAGAATTGAAACGTATATAAAGATCTCCCCCAACAGAAGTAATACCGCTTAACCCGTCTAAATTTGTAATTAGAGAATTATTATCTACCACAAGATTTCCCCCAAGAGAAGTAATACTACTCAGCCCATTTAAATTTGTAAGGGCATGATTATAATATATCTCAAGAAGTCCACCTACTGAAGTAATATTGTTTAGTCCGTCTAAACTTGTAAGGGAAGGATTATTAACTACCTGAAGACCCCCAACAGAAGTGAGAGATGAAAGAGGAGTTAAATCAGTAATATCTGATCCATCTGTAGCCCCTATATATAAAGGACCCGTAATTGATGTGCCGGTAAAAGCATTAACTTCAGATTGTGATGTGAGTGTAACACCTCCGTTTATTACTTGTGCTTTATCTTCAGTTAGCATAAATATGCTTAAACAACAGCTAAGTAATAATATGTAAATAGATATTTTGCTTTTCATAATTACTCCTCTTAATTAAATTCGTCCTTCACCACAAATTATGTCCAATTAATTTTCATGTATCGGGTACCGAGCATTGAGAATCGAGTTGCGAAAATCCAGCATCCAGAGAAATTTTATTTATAGAAATAAGGATCTAAACAATTACTCAGTATTTGATAATCCAGCAGCATATTTTATTTTACTGCACTACCAGTTGCATCTGCAGATAGTACCTGTAGATACAGAAGCTTTTCTCTAAACTGGACATATCCTTCAAAGTCTGAATTGCTGACCTTGAAGGATTGCCCGATAATATCAGACTGATGATCCAATTTTTCGCTAACTCATCACTTAACCCACGATGGATGTAAATCGTTGTATAAAGGATTATTTGTAATATTTGTTTGGGCTGTTCCGTCCTGATTCATTACAAAGATATCATGATTACCGGAGTTTCCGTCACGGTCGCTTGCAAATGTAATTTGCCTTCCATCAGGTGACCAGCATGCATCCTGCTCGTCTGCCGGATTGTTAGTCAGATTTGTAAGACCGGTTCCATCCGAATTCATTACATAGATTTCAGGATTTCCGTCACGGTAACTTGTAAAAGCAATTTTATCACTATGTGGTGACCACTTTGGATGTACATCCCATGCAGGATTATAAGTCAGTCTTGTAAGACTAGTTCCATCAGGATTCATTACATAAATTTCAAAATTTCCGTCACGAGTGCTTGAAAAGGCAATTTGCCTCCCATCAGGTGACCAGGCCGGGTTTGCATCGTCTGCTGAATTTTTAGTCAGATTTGTAAGACCGGTTCCATCCGGATTCATTACGTAAATTTCAGCATTTCCGTCACGATAACTCTCAAAAGCTATATGTCTGCTGTGGGGAGACCAGGTAGGTTGAATATCGTCTGCTGAATTATAGGTCAACCGCGTAAGACCTGTCCCATCGGCATTCATTACATAAATTTCATAATTCCCGTCACGGTTACTTGAAAAGGCAATTTTCCTTCCATCAGGCGACCATGCCGGGTCTCCATCGGAAGCCGAATTGTTAGTTAGATTTGTAAGACCGGTTCCATCGGGATTCATTGTGTAAATTTCATAATTACCGTCGCGGTTACTTGAGAAAGCAATTTTACCGCTGTTACCTTTACCTTTTGCAAGAGCAACATTACCTAAATCCGGCCCGGTAACAGATGTGCTCTTTTCACATCCATTTATTAGTAACCCGACAGTTAGTAATGCCGGCATAAGGAATAAAATTCCATTACACCATCTTACTGAAAACATTCTCACTATATTTCTTCCGGCTCTACCGGATTTTTTCTTTCCGGCTTGCATAACGAACTCCTTTCTTTTGTTTTAATTAAATATGTTAATAGTAATTTTCATTTATAGAAATATGGATCAAGCACTGATACTTCGATGATTTTATCAACAGGCAGTTTATTCTGCTTTGCAGCTTTTCGTATTGCGTCTGCCGAAGGTGCATCATAAATGCAGAATGTTTTCTTCTTATCTTCACTTACATAAGATTGAACCCAAGTAACCTGATCTTGAGCGTTATTTGACACAACACCAGTACAAATATCCTTTCCGACATTATTTATAGGGATATTTAGTCCGTTCGGAAAGGTTCTTTCTACAACATAGCGGTGCATTACAACTTTGTTTTTTTCGACCGATTTATTGTTCGAGGTTTTATTCTGAGCATTGCCCGAATTAATAAAAAGAAATGCTACGACAAAAATCATTAAAAAGGATAGTACGTTTTTCATTACAGCCTCCTAAATATTTTTAGATTAGTTTATAGATAGAAATACGGGTCAAGAACTTTCACTTCAGTAATTTTATTGACCGGAAGTTTGTTTTTGTTTGCAACTTTCCTAATTGCTTCAGGAGTTGGTGCATCGTAAATGCAAAAGGTTTTCTTCTTATCATCACTTACATATGAGTGAATCCATGTAACGTTGTCGTCGGTGTTGTTATCGACGACATTCAAGCAAACCTTCGCACCGTCA
>CAZKUR010000181.1:0-3760 GCA_964556005.1 uncultured Ignavibacteriaceae bacterium
TTGTAAAATTCATATAATTTCAAATCGTGGTTAGTTGCAGCTAAATTAAAAATATTGAAGAACAATTCTTTCACACCGACGTCATGTGCCAAATCTACAACGTCTTTCATCTGTTTGTAATTTTGTTTGAATACAACCATATTAAATTTAACACTCATACGTTTCTTTCCGTCAAGCGCTGATATTCTTTTCAAGTTATCATAGTATCTATCGTAATGAGATTTTACACGGATAGTTTCAAAAGTCGAACCGATTCCGTCAAGTGATATTTGCATAGTATCGATTTTATCCATAATCTGTTCTGCAATATCCGGGGCATTTCTCGAATATGCATTTGTCGAAATAAAAATAGATATACCGTTATTTAAAGACCTGACAAATTCAATAGCTTCAATTAAATGAGGATAAAGAAGAGTTTCACCCAATCCTGTTAATGCAATCCTGTCGAGGTAAATGTGGTTTTCTTTTACAATTCTTTTAAACTGGGCTAAGTCCATATGTCCCTTATCCATTTGCTGTCCGCCTTCATATTCGCGTGCACATATTACACACTTAAGCTGGCAATGGTTAGTTACTTCGAATACAAGCGAGACAGGACGCTTTACAACAGGATTTCTTTTTTTATTATTTAAATAAAATCCTGCACGGTTGAATGAATATTTGAAAAAATCTTTTCCCCTCGGAACATTAGTAAGTCTTCTGCCAATCAATTTCAGCAATCGGTATTTTACAGCCATTCACTAATCCATTTTTTTCGGAATCGTAGTCTTAAATTAATATTTGTTTTAAAATTATAAAGTAATATTCCCCAATTAAATTCAAAAAGTTAAACCTTAAGAAGGCAGCGGATTCTCAATCATGCTTTGTCCTTCATTTCCGGTTTCTCCATTTTGTACAATTTCTTTTTCTTTCGGCTTAATATCAATTCCGGGAAATAATCCATACAACGATAGCTCACTTCCTAAAAACAAAATTTTAATCCATGTTCTCATCCATATAACAATCTGCTGAATAAGAAACATAATAAAAATTGTAAAAGCCGAAACCATCCCGACAGCACTATCGAGATAAAAATAGATTGCAAAGATGATAATAGATGTAATTAATAACAATACATAAAGAAAATATGTACTGAAGAAATGTCTGAAAACAAATTTTGTCCCCCACCATATCGACTTTAGCGATTTTCGCGAATCATTTATTACAAGAATTATTTTTGCATAATCGCCGATTGTTAAAATCAGTGTGAAAATGAATAAATAAAATATGATCCCCAAAAGTACCATGTAAAAGAGTACTGCTTCGTCTTGAACGGTTTCCGAAGCAAATGAAACAACTGCTGAGAAAGGTAAAAATATTATAACCGCTAAAATTGCTTGAAGAATAATTAAATAAATTGCAAGCCTTAAAAACCTAAAGAAAAAATCAGCGCAGTATTTAAAGAAGTATCCGGCTGAAAATTTTTGATCTTCTCCATTCAATATTTTAAGTACTCCACCGGCAAAGAAAATTGTAAACAAAAGATAAAGAATTCCGAACCATATTGCCGCCGAAATAAAAGGAGAAATAGCATGATGCGCAGACCTGAGAAAATCTTCATAGGTTGTAAAATCAAATCCTTTAATCATTGATTTGAGGTCCATTGTATTGCCTGCAATTTGGCCGAGAGCGCTTCGAAAAGGTATAGCCAATACAAAAGCTAAGAGGACAGTAATGAAAAAAATTACCGTTGTCATTATTTTAGATTTTCCGGCTAAAAGAATTCCGTTTGTGTAAGCTTTAAATAATTTCATAATATTTTTGTTTAATGATTTTTAAAAAAGCATTCCGAATGTCTGCATTGTATTTTCAATCCAGAAAATAAATTTTGCAGCGTACTTGTTAATTGCCGTTTTTTCCGGCTTAACAGTATAGCTGTTGTTTATCAGGTTTACGTCTAATGGAATTTTATTATATGGATCGATTTTAGCCCAGACAGCTTTATCAGGCCTTTCGTAAATTAAATTATGTACTCTGTCTTTTCCATCCCACTGTTCCAGAACTTCTTTTCCGCTGTTGAAGTGAACAAGAATTTCTTCAGGCATTATAACTCCACCTAATCGTTCAATAACTACTTTTGAGCGGTAAAGATCTTTGTTTTCATTCTTCTTGTTTGATTTATAAAAGAGTTCGACACCGGAACTATCGTAAGCTCCGCTTACCGTCTGAATTTTTGAAACAATTATATATGCTAATTTGTAATCGCAAACATCTGTTCCGTATAAGACTTCATCAAAAAACCAATCCATATTGTCGCCAAATTTATTACCCAGCCTTTTTTTAACAACTTCATTTACAATATTTATAAAATCACTTCCACATGGATGTTTAAATTTCCATCGTTCAAAATAAGTTTTCATTATCTCATTCATTACTTCATCCCCAACTAATCCCTGCAGGGTTTTCATCCACGTTGCAGTTTTGCTGTATGTTATTGAACCATATCCGCCATCCTTAAAGTCCCACGAATTTTGATAAGCGGGATAAATATTAGGATCGGACATGCCTGCATAAGTTTCTCTTTGCTGCTCGAAGTCACCAAAATGAAATCCGAAAAGATTAAAGAAGGATTTATTCTTCCCGTAATAATGATCCATAATTCTTGTTTCGTAATAAGTATTAAAACCTTCATCCATCCAGGCTTCTTCAAACTCGTTTGTGGCAAGCATGCCCATAAAATAGTTATGCCCGAATTCATGAATGACTACATTTTCGGTGAAATTTACTCCACGCGGTATTCCCCATAAACATCCGGCAGTAAATAATGTCGGATATTCCATTCCAGCAGCGCCAAATGCACGAAACGGAGGATCGACAATTGTAAGATTTGGATACGGATAATCTCCCAAATATTTAGTAAAATATTCGAGCGCATCGCTTACTGAATTTATGTGCCTGTCGGCTTGTTCAAGATGCTGCGGCTGTAAAAGAACTCTTATCTTAACATGCCTCCATTCTGCGTTAACAACTTTGAATAGCGGTGAAGCGGTCCAAGCAAAATCAATAACATCTTCCGCATGATAAAATAAAGTTTTTGTACTATCGTTATTTTCCTTTTCGCTTTGCAGAATACCCACAGCACCGACAACAAAATTTTCCGGAACGGTTATGTGAACATTATAAACGCCGAAGTCTGCATAAAATTCTGAGTTTGCATGATACTGGTGACAATTCCATTGGCCTTTAACTGCATAGCGTTCGCCGGCTTTTTCATAAACTCCGATTTTGGGGAACCATTGACCAACCATAAAAAAGTTATCGCTGAATCCGCTTCGTGCAAAAACTTTCGGCAGCTTCGATATGAATTTTATATTTAGAGTAATTTCTTTTCCGGGAAGAACCGGCTTTTCAAGAGGAACGCTGATTACGGTTTGATCATCGGCGTTATCATCATCAGGATGAATAAATTTAATTTTATTTGTAAGATCTTCACCGTCTTTCACTTTCATCGATAAGATATTTTCCCATCCCCAGTTTAATTTCGATTGAGTATTAAATTTGTCCCCACGTAATTGTCCGCCCGATTCTTTTATGAAAGTCGAATTGGTATTTTTGAATGCATTTAAGTATAAATGAAATTCCAGGTTATTTATTTTATCGTTCGATGTGTTTTTCCAAAATAATGTTTCTTCCCCTGAAACAGTTTTCATAACAGGATCTAATTTTACGTTCATATCATAATTTGCAATTCTATCGCTTAGCGGCTGGGGAAAAATTGTCT
>CAZKUR010000182.1:0-3759 GCA_964556005.1 uncultured Ignavibacteriaceae bacterium
ATACATCTGCTATATTCGGAGTCCATGAAAAATTTCCGCTTGAGTTTACCATGAATGCATTTATTGCATCATTCATTCCCCCTGCGTTTCCGCCTTCTAAATAAAATACATATACTGATGTATCTGTTGGTTGAGCATACGGGCCAAACATCTCATTTGAAGTTGTTGATGTAAATGACATTCCGTAATCTGTCCATTGCCTTGTTCCGGTTGCATCGAATTTCTGACCGTACACTGCAAATTGATCTTGAAGCGGTGTTTCTTCCATCCAAAACTCATATAATTCGTGCGTCGATAAGTTATATGCAAGCGTTGGATCAAGATGATGCATTGAAGATAATGTTGAAACCTCCGCACCATTGGCCGGGAATGTTATTGTGCCGTTGTAAGTTATATGCTGGGCAAACGAGCTGAAAATAGAGTTGCCATCCCTGTCATCATACCAGGCAGCAAATACTCCGTTATTACCGTCGCTGATTGCTACCGGCACATCATAAAACGGAATCGAGCCTAAATTTTGTATCGCTACACCGCCTGCACCCCAAACCGTGTTTCCATTAGAATCAAATTTTTGCGCATACAGATGTACGACCGAAGCATAAAAAGGACCGGTTTGGCCTTGATGAACTACAATAACACTACCGTTATCCGATGGAACTATTTTAGGATTAGTATAATTTTCGGCAGTCCCGCTCGCATATATTACCGGGTCTGTTCCCCACATTTTTTGACCGGATAGAGATATTTTCTGTAATGCAATTTTCTGTGTATCTGATGCAACTATCCATGCAAAGACGTAATACCCGTCCGATGTTTCGGTAACTACAGGATTAGCCTGGAAATCGCCTGCGCCGGATAACCTAATCCCATTTGCACCCCACAGGAAATTTCCCGAAGTATCTATTAAATAAGCAAACGCATGAAGGCTGTCGTTATCTCTAATATCTGTAAATGTTACAATTGCATTATTCTGATTATCGATACCGATTGAATAATCTACTAAAGAAGTGTTCTGTGCATTGTCGCTAATTAGTAATCCGTTTGTATCCCATTTCTTATTTCCTTGAGAATCTAATCTTTGAAGATAAACGGCATAGCTTCCGTTCCTGTTATCGAACCATGAAATGTAGCAGCCGCCGTCGGTAGTAGAGGCAACTTTCGGCAATGCCTGATCACCGCTTACATCGCATACCTGTAAATTAACGGACGGATCTGAAGACCATTGTGCAAACAAATTGGGATTAAAACAAAAAAGCAGAAGCACAATGAAAAACCCTTTTGCAGCAAAGTACATTGAAGCTTTGTTCATATTGAATTTTCCTATATTATTGAATGTAATTATGTTTATTACTTACTGATTTTACACAATATTTAAAATTAAAATCCCTAAACACATTTTATCATTCAGGAATATTAATATAAAAGAAAGACCACTTGAAAACATTCCTTATCAATAAGTGCTGGAATTCAAAAAAATATTGCGTAAAATCAGTCATTTAATATTCTATTAGATTGTTGAGACATTTATTACAAATGATTATAGAAATTTTTTCACTTTATTTTTGAATTCGGTTAATGAAACGGAATTAGTCCAATAACTTTCAAAAATTAATTTTTGTGCCTTAGCATAGTTCGGATGTTTAATTAATACAGTCGTAATGCTTGGTTTCATGGATACAGGATCATTTAACGCAAGCATTGTTATCTTTTCATCAATAATTATCATTTTCATTGGCAGCGAGTCAATTACTCTCAAATCCTCGCCTATATTTATATACATTTCAGCTACAGATATAAAATGTTTAATTGAAGTTTCAGATGGAATTTCACTAAATTCATAAATTCCTCTTTCAATTATTTTTTTCTTTGCTGCTTTTTCTTGATAATCTACATTTTGCTCCAAGCTGACGGCAAAAGGAGGTTTATTAAAACCTAAAATCTCAGACTTTGCATTTTTCTGTAACTCTATCCATCTATTTCTAATCTGGCCCAAGTCGGTTAGTATTTCAATGTAATCTATATCATTAGAGACCCCTTCATTGGCAGCATGAAGCAGCATTAATTCTTTCGTAAATTCAGATGAGAACTTTTTCTTTTCGTTTAACTCTTCTTCATATGCTGAAATTATATTTTGAAGGGCAATATCTGGTTTAATGCTGCTGAATATTTTTGTTCCGTTTTTATACTTTTCCGCACAGAGATTCTTTTTGACGAGACTTTGTAAAATTTCATAAGATTTATTCCTAGATACAGAAGTTATCCTACCAATTTCCGGTGCAGTAAATTCTTTCTTTTGTAAAAGGGCTATATAAATTTCCGATTCTCTTTTAGAAAGACCGAGCTTCTGCAATTTTTCTATCAAATCATTCATTAAACTCTAAATTTCTTATGAGTACCCCTCCTTTAGGGGTTGCACCCCTATAAAAGGGGTGAAGAAAATTAAAAATATAATTTTTAAAATGCAATACCTCGTTAAAGAAACTTTATCAAAACTTAATTTCTTTATGAATAAATAGGACTTTTTTATGATTTTTTTAAACGAAAAAAGGAAACAAGTAAAATCATTTCTACTTTCCTTTTAACATTAATGTCCAAATTTTATACTTAAACGGGATTAATATTTTTCAAAATATTTTTTAATATTCTTTTTGAATTCATCAAAGGGAACAGCTTCTTTCCAATAGGCATCAAATACTTTTTTTAACGCTGTTGCAAAACTCGGGTGTTTCACAATCATAGTAGTCATACTTGGCTTCATTGATACTTTATCATTCAAAACAAAAATCGTAACATTAACATCACTGATTGCAAGCTTCATCGGCAATTCATCAATAATTTTTGCTTCTTCTCCGATATTTTTATAAAGTTCAATCATTTTTATCAGGCTATCAATTTCTTCAGTTGTTTTTAAACTGCTGTATTCATAAATGCTTCTGACACTTATTTTATTTTTTGTAACTTCTTTTGCTATCTCAACGGTATTTTCCAATGAAACTGCATACGGCGGTTTTGTAAAGACAAGAAGTTCCTCCTTTGTATCTCTTTCAATACTTTCCCATCTATCTTTTACCTGTCCTATATCCGTTAACACCTCAATATAATCAAGAGTATCAGATGTCCCTTTATTAGCTGTATGAAGCTGCATTAATTCTACAGTGAATTGAGATGAGAATTTTTTCTTTTCGTTTAACTCTTCTTCATATGCTGAAATTATATTTTGAAGGGCTATGTCCGGTTTAATACTGCTGAAGATTTTAGTTCCGTTTTTATACTTTTCAGTGCATAGATTTTTTTTGACGAGACTCTGCAGAATTTCGTAGGATTTATTCCTGGAAACAGAAGTAATCCTTCCAATTTCAGGTGCGGTGAATTCCCTCTTTTGCAGAAGGGCTATATAAACCTCAGATTCTCTCTTAGAAAGTCCTAATTTTTGAAGTTTTTCGATTAAATCATTCATATATTATTCAGCATTAAGATTAGTACCCCTTTATAAGGGGTTGCACCCCTATAAAAGGGGTTAAGCAAATTAAAAATATAATTATTAAAATGCAATACTTAAAAGAAGAAAATTAGAATGTGAAAGTATCTCAGATTTTCCCCTGCTAATTCTTTTACATTTTTAAATTGAGAGTAAGAGAAAGATTATGAGTAAGTATCAGTATTAGAGAATTTAAAGTTTTTTTAACTCTATTTATTTTTGTTTTAACCTTTAATTCTTATTCTTTCTTTTACTCTTATTTAAGCACTAAAATTTTTTTG
>CAZKUR010000183.1:0-3751 GCA_964556005.1 uncultured Ignavibacteriaceae bacterium
AATCATGGCTGCGGAGTTATTTTCAAACATTGATCGAAAATTTTCTTCGCTTTCTTTTAGTTTTAGTTCGGCAAGTTTACGTTCTGTTATATCCCTTACAATGGCAATAGTATATGTTTTTTCAAGCTTTATGACGGCAATATTTATTTCGACAGGAAAGGTAGAGCCGTCCTTGCGTTGGTGTAAAGATTCTACAATTTTTGAATTGGATAGTAGAATCTCATCCATTAATGATTGGAAGTTTTCCGGTGTTTGACCGGGATCAACATCAAATACGCTCATACTCAATAGCTCATCCCGGCTATATCCAAGATCGATACATGCTTTTTCATTAACATCTATAAACCGGGCAGTTTCAACATCAATCACTTCAATTGCATCTTGCGACTTATCAATCATCATCCGGAAAAACTTAAGCGATTCTTCAGCGAGCTTGCGTTCGGTTATGTCAATAAATGATGCTAATGTTTTTCCATCTCTTAATAAAGTGACGGACATTAGAGCATGCCTTATTTCACCTTTTTTATTATAGATTGAAAATTCATATTTATCAGGTACATCATTCACATTTATCGATCTTCTGCGGTTATATTCTTTTAAGCGTTCACGATCTTCCGGCGGTATGTGAGTTGCCCAGCTTGTTCCAATAACTTCTTGCTTACTATAATCACTAAGTCTGCAAAATTCATCGTTAACCATTGATACAGTTGTGTCCGGTTCTGCTATAATCATGGCTGCGGAGTTATGTTCAAACATTGATCTAAAATTTTCTTCGCTTTCTTTTAGTTTCATCATTGCTAATTTGCGTTCTGTTATGTTTCGTACAGAATACAGCAAGTGCGTGCATCTGCCCTCGGTATCTGTTACAGGGGCAATATTTGATTCCAAATAAATATTATTTGTCCCAAATGGAACTACTTGTTCGTATTGTACATTAGTACCACTTGCAATTGCGCGTAGAAAATAAGGTAATTCAGTTTCGAAATCTTCCGGAGAGAAGCCTAATTCAATCAAAGCCTCGTCCCTGTACTTTCCAACAATATTATTGATACCAATTTCATCCCTTGAGGTTAATTGTTTTATTGATTCAACGTAACTGCGGTTAACGGCAACAATTCGCAGCTTATTACCCGGTTCCACTTCCATTAATGTTTGCATATCGGAGGTATTGTTGAATACGAGTGAGAGGCGTTCTTCACTGCTCTTTAATGCTTGTTCTGCCAGCCTGCGTTCAGTGATGTCTCTGAAAATGCCCACGTTGTATTTTCTGCCATCAATAGTAATAGTGGTTGAGTTGATATCTGCATATATGATGCTGCCGTCTTTCCTGAGACACGGAATGTCGTGGGCAAGGTTTTTTTCTCCATGTGTAAGGGATTCGAATTCGGTAATGGCGTGTTGAAAGACAGGCTCCGGATGAATGTTTACCAGCTCCAATGTTGTTAATTCCTCTTCGGTGTATCCGAGCAATTGACATAGAGCAGGATTTGCATATTTAAATTTCTTTGTTTCAACATCGGCAATCAGGATACCATCGGCGCTCGTCTCAAAAAGCAAGCGGTATCGTGCTTCACTTTCCTTAAGTCTTAGTTCAGATAATTTACGTTCTGTAATATCACGGATGTTGCATTGAATAATTTTTGTATTATCAACAAAATATATATTGCTTACAAATTCAACTTCGATATGCATACCGTTTTTTGTTTCCAGAGGCATATCTTCATATCGGATGTATCCTTTGTTTTGCAATTTTAAAAATGCCTCTTTTGATTCGGCGATATTTTCAAGAGTACCGATTTCCCAGAGTTCTTTACCTAACAATTCTTCGTGCGAATAGCCAAGCATTTCTATTAAGTACGGGTTCACATCAACAATCTTTCCTGTTTCCGCGTCAAGAATAATAATTCCATCTTTTGCCGTTTCAAAAAGCCGGCGATACCTTTTCTCTGATTTAAGCAGCCTGCTTTCTGCAAGCTTGCGCTCAGTATTGGATATAATAGTCTGCCTTCTTTTATTCTCTACCAGCCAGGTTATTAGTGTAAGCAAAAAGCTAATACTTAATCCAATAATTAGAATGATGCTTGCATTACTTGCTCCAATTCTTGATTCTAATCGAGGAGTAGATTTTACTAAAACTGTCCACTCGTGCCCGTCAAAATTAATTCCTTTCCTCAACACCAATTGCTTAACCATATTAGTTGAATGAGTTTGGGAATCATACATTTTGGTATCGTTTGAAATATTTTTAGTATCATATATTTCCACATCAAGATCTGCGGCATGTTCGCCGAAAAGTCCGGACATAAAATCATGCATTCTAAAAGGAGAGTAAACCCATCCTATTATATTTGCACGCCTCTCGCTTACAGTATTGTGCGGCGCTCCGTTTTTATAGACCGGCAGATATATCAGGAAACCAGCTTGTATAGCTTTGCCCGTTTCCTGTACCAGCTTAATTTTTCCTGATATTGCAGGTTCATCAGAATCGCGCGCTGTTTCCATCGCTTTGCGTCTTACCGGCTCGGAAAACATATCATAACCGAATGCGCGAAGGTTAAGATTGCTGAATGGTTCGAGATAAATTATTGATGTGTAAGTTTCGCGTTTACCTTCAGGCCATATTTTGTATCCGGGAAAGCCTTCCGCGCGGATATCCGATATATGTTTTTTTATTTGCCTGGACGGGACAATTAAAGAGAAGCCCACTCCCTGAATGCCGGAATAGTCTTTATTAAGTTGCATGGTATTAAAAAATTTTCGGAATTCCGGCCGGTTTACTTTTACCGATACATCAAATAAACCCCGCGTGCTTCTTAGTATTTGTTTATAACCAATAATCCGCTGCTCAATGCGGGTATTAATTTCTCTTGCGCGAAACTCAAAATATGACCGGAGTTCCTTTTCTCTGGCTGCGTTTGCCGCATTCCAAATAAAATAGGCAGCTACTAAACATGTCAACAAAACCAAAAACGGAATAATGATTCGATTACGGTTCCTTAGTTTCATCAGCATTTCAGGTGTACCGTTTAAATCATTTTTTATTCTATTAATTTTCAAAACTTTCACCTTTTCATAGTATTTCCGTTTAGGCTTTTACCGGATACCTGAGTGCAGTTTTTTATTAATGCACATCCGTCCTTCGACAGAATATTTCGACTGCTTTTTCTGGAATTTGATTTAGGATAATTATGTAAAATAAATATTGGATGTTTATATCCTAATATCAATCACCCAAAGGAATGAAAAAGGGATTAGTTCTTTAAGGTTAAAAAATGATAGTGCTTATATGTTATTTGCTTAAAAATCAATTGTCAGATTAATTGTGTTTATTACTCAATATGAGGAAAAAACTAAAGGTGATCAATATGTCACAAAGTAGTCCCTATGGGAGAAGATTGGGTAACAATCAAAAATTTGGAAGCAAAAGACGCTTCAATAAGTAACCGTTAAATAGCAAGATAACTGGGCATAAGTCATAATTCTATTAAAGCTGCTCTTCGGAGGGAACAAGCACCTCAGTTTAAAAGAAAAATAAATAGAACCTCAGCACTTGAACTTTTCAAAGAAGTTATCTACGAAATGGCGAACGTAAAGAAGTTTAAAGTTTCAAGAATATTTAGCAAAGTAAAATCCAAAGGATATAAAGGTGGCCAAACGGCATTCTATGGTTTTCTGTCTAAGATAAAAATCTCAGAACGAAAACATTTCACTCCCTACTTTAAACCGGTTGAAATCATCGGGATTTTCATCA
>CAZKUR010000184.1:0-3726 GCA_964556005.1 uncultured Ignavibacteriaceae bacterium
AACAGGATTTATGATGGAAGGATTATTAACTGCGCGTCAGTTTTTTAATCAGAATACTGTTGAAGAAGATAGTATCCGGAGTATGATAACGAATTTATGGCAGTCGGTTGATTGGAACTTTTATAGGAGGTATTCAACCAACTATGCATTATACTGGCATTGGTCGCCGAATTACGGCTTTAACGGCAATACTAATTTCCTTATACGGGGATATAATGAAGCTATGATAATTTATCTGCTTGCAGTTGCTTCACCGACTCATCCCGTATCGAAATATTTTTACAGTATTGGATGGGCAGGTTCCTCATATATAAACGGAAAATCGTTCTACGGTTTTCATCTTTACGTAGGCCCGGATTACGGTGGTCCTCTTTTCTTTGCTCATTATTCTTTTTTGGGCTTTGACCCAAGGAATAAAAAAGATAAATATGCGGATTATTTTATTAATAATAGAAACATGACATTAATAAACAGAGCTTACTGTATTGCAAATCCCAATCATTATGCCGGGTATGATTCGGTTACTTGGGGACTTACAGCTTCAGATGGCCCGTCCGGATATAATGCATTCAGTCCTACAAACGATAACGGAACAATAGCACCTACTGCGGCAATTTCTTCAATGCCGTATACTCCTACGGAATCCATTGCAGCTTTTAAAAACTTTTATCATAAGTACGGCAAAAAAATCTGGGGCCCGTTCGGATTTAAGGATGCATTTAATGTAAGCCAAAACTGGTATGCAGATAGTTATATTGCAATAGATGAGGGACCTATTATAGATATGGTAGAGAACTACCGTTCGCAGCTTCTATGGAATAATTTTATGGCAAATCCCGAAATACAGCCGATGCTTGATTCTTTGGGATTTGTAAAAGATGAGACAGGAATATCACAAACTAATAATATTCCTGAAAAATTTATTTTGGAAGGAAATTATCCGAATCCGTTTAATCCCACTACAACTATTAAATTTTCGCTGCCTTCAACCCTGAATGTTAAACTTGTAATTTATGATATTCTTGGACGGAGAATAAAAACATTAATAAACGGTAATTTGAATAAGGGAAATCATAGCGTTCAATGGAACGGAAAAAATGATTTTGGCAGTTTAGTCAGTTCCGGCGTTTATTTATATACAATAAGAGCTAATAATAAGATGTTAACCGGTAAGATGATTTTGCAAAAATAAAATTATTAATAAGATATAATGAGAAAAATATTTTTAATTAATCTCATCCTTTTCTTTAGTTTTAGTGGAGTACTATTTCCCAAAACTAAAAGTAGTTTAAACAATAAAGACGTTCTAAGATCAAATGGTATAAAAACATATTTTGAAAGTAATTCGGTAGTTAGCAATGAAGATTTAGTCTTACAATATCTTAACAGCATACAAGATTATTTTTCAAATGATGGATGGCTTGTTCCGGCAATGGAAGATAATTCCGGTCAAACATTTAACAATGCCGTAACCGCAATGGCATTTATTTTAACCGGCGAAAAGCAAAGAGCCGAAAGAATTCTTGATTTTTACGCACAAAGAATAGATTCTTCCAACAGTAATCTTAACAGTCAAAATTTTTTTTACAAAGGTGAAGCAAGGGGTTTTTTCCAAAATGTTAATCTAAATGATTCGTACACACCTTTTATATGCGACAGGTGGATGGGTGATAATGCATGGCTGCTTTTAGCTTTTAAGTATTATGAAAAAGTTTACGGCTTTGTTGATAAACCGGATTATTCGCTTGTTACATCCGATCTTAAAAATTTATTATTGGACTTTTATATTGATGATCCTACCGGTCATGGAGGCTTTGTCCAAAGCGGCTGGCGGTGGGGACCGCGGGATTCTTCCAATCCGGTAAATGATTATAAGCTGCATGTATTTGATTCGAACGGAAATCCCGTCGGTCACGAAGAAGGAAATATAGATGCTTATGCGGCATTAAAACTATGCGGGGAAGATTCAATTGCCGGAAAAATAAAACAATGGTTGGATTACAGAATGAATCTACTTGAAAATATTCCGGGTATTAGTCTTCCGTTAGATCTCTTTAGCTGGCGATCTTTGGCGTTTTATAACGAGGGAGATTATTATAAGAATCTTGTTTTAGTTCCAGAAAATGATACACGATTTAGAAAAGTAGTTTACTTCTCCGGCAAGAAGGCTGTCGGTTTTTATTCATCTGCAGATTCGTCTGTTCAAAATGTTTGGCTGGATGGTTCGGGGCATATGGTATGTGCTTTTTATTTTGCAGGCTATACTGATACAGCTGAGTATTATTCAAATCAGCTCGACTCATTTCTTATAAACAGGAATATAAATGGGACAGAATCTTTGGCTCTTCCATACACTGCAAACCAAACCGGCGGATATAATTGGGTAGACATAACAAAAGGGTTTTCGTCATCTTGTGCATGGTATATCTTTGCCAAAGAAAAATTTAATCCGTTTACTTTGGAAAAATATACCCCGACAAAAATTAAAATAGATAAATCAGAAGGATTTAATTATCGTTTCGAACAAAATTACCCCAATCCGTTTAATCTTACCACAAGAATTGTATATACGGTTCCATCTCCGCAACAAGTTGAAATTACTGTTTATAATGTATTGGGAAATTCCATTCGAACTTTATTTAACGGTATTTCTCCCAGCGGTAAAAACAAAATAGATTGGAACGGAAAAGATAATAATGGAAATGTTGTCGGTTCGGGAATTTATTTTTATAAAATACAAATGAAAGATATTTCATTTAACGGTAAAATGATTTTGGAAAAATAAAATCGGATAAATAAAAATGGAATTAAAAAAACATCATGAAACCGCATTGGAAGACAGGCTGCCTTTTATTCAGAAGTTTGGTTATGGTATGGGCGCCTTGGTTTCCATTGTAGCGGTTAATTCACTAATGAATTTGACAAGCCTTGTATATATCGATATGCTGAAAATGGCTCCGATTTTGTTTGGAATAGCTGCAGCAGTTCCTCGGGTATGGGATTTTATATCAGATCCAATTGTCGGAACGCTATCCGACAATACGCGATCAAGATTCGGGCGCCGAATTCCATATATCCTTTTGGGAGGCATTCTTGTGGGTATTGCATTTGCTGCGGTTTTCTGGATACCCGGTGCAGAAGATTATTACGTGCAAACAAAGGCTATTAATTCTTTTAATACAATTGACGGAAATAAAATACGGGTAGGCTATAAGGATATTAATAATGCAATTATACTAAATGATGTGCCGGAACTGAAGCTGTCTGAAACTGCAAAGGCAGAAAAAAATACGGAAAGCGATACTTCGGGAGTAACCCTATTTAATGAGCTGCAAAAAAAAGAAAAAACTTTCGCATGGTTTGAAATTGCCGGCAGAGACGGCAAGTATGTAAATGCCAAGGTAAAAATTGAACCATGGAATATTATTATTTCATCGCCTAAGATAACAGCTCCTCAGAAAATTCAATTAGCCTGGAGTAAGACTCCGCCGACAAGTAAAGGCCGAAGCAAAAACTATATTTTTATTTATTTACTTGTTATGTCGCTTATCTTCTACACAGCAACTACAATCTATTCCGTACCGCAGGGAGCACTGGGTATGGAAATGACCGCTGATTATCATGAACGAACCAGGGTTTTTGCATACGCCAGCTTTATAGGAAATGTTGGTGCTATCTCTTCACCCTGGTTGTATGCTTTGGCAAGATTAAAAGTATTCGGAGACC
>CAZKUR010000185.1:0-3706 GCA_964556005.1 uncultured Ignavibacteriaceae bacterium
GCGCCGCAGATGCACGCCCGCGCCTTCGAGCGTCGGTTTGGATTTGATGAGCTTCTTGATGGGTCGAATGGACATGATTGCCTCCGGTAAGGGAAAGTCTATCCTGTTGCGCGCACCACCGCAATCCCGCCGTCTGCTTCGGCGGGATACGCCGGCTTGCGCCCGAACCTTGCAGCCGCCTTCCCAGAAGTGTTAACGTTAGCGGGAGCGCGGAGGGTTCCGCGTCCGATCCAATTCCCACCCCCGGTATGGCACAAAATGCGTTGGTCATGGAAGATCGGCAGAGTGGCAGGAATCGGGATTTATGTCCACGCAACTTTCTGGCTGTTGATTCTTTATATCCTGTTTGTTAACTGGACCCACGGGCGCAGCCTGGGAACAGCGCTTTATGGCGTAGCGTTCGTGCTGGTGATTTTTGCCTGCATCACGCTGCATGAACTTGGGCATGCGCTCACGGCGCTGCGGTTCGGAGTCCCGACGCTCGACATTACGCTGCTGCCGATTGGAGGAGTGGCGCGGCTGGAGCGCATGCCGGAAAATCCGGTCCATGAACTCTGGGTGGCGCTCGCCGGTCCGGCCGTGAATGTCGTGATCGCCGGGGTGCTTTACGGGGTGCTTTTGGCGATGGGGTCCGGCTTGAACTTCAACCAGTTCCGCTGGTTTGGCGGGGACTTCCTGAACAAGCTGATGATCGTCAATCTGTTGCTGGTGGCTTTCAATATGATCCCGGCTTTCCCGATGGACGGCGGCCGGGTGCTGCACGCGCTCCTGACGATGCGGATGGAACCCGCGCGAGCGACGCACGTGGCCGCGCGCGTGGGCCAGGGACTCGCCGTCGTTTTTGCGGTTGCCGGTTTTTTTAGCGATCCGATCCTGATCTTTATCGGCATGTTTGTGTGGATGGGCGCGCGCCAGGAGGCAGCGCCGCCGCAGGTGCACAGTTCCGTCAGGGGCATCCCCGTGCAGCGCATCATGCTGACGGAATTTGAAACGCTCGGTCCCGACGAGCTGGTGGGGCAGGCGGTGGAACGCAACCGGGCGGGGGCGCAAACGGATTTCCCCGTTGTTTTCGGCGACCGCCTTCTGGGCGTGGCCACACGCGACGCCCTGGCCCGGACGCTGGCCGAGAGCGGTCCTGAAGCGCACGTCAGGGAAGCGATGAGGCGCGACGCCCCGAAAGCCGATCCGCACCTGTCCCTGCAACAGGCGATGGACCTTTTTCACCAGGGCAATTGCCGGTCGATTCCGGTGGAGCACGAAGGCCGCCTGGTGGGCTTGCTCACCTTGGAAGGCGTGTACGATTTTATGGCCGCGCAATCCGACCTGCTCCAATCGAGCCGCCGGTCCCCCGGAAAAGACCAAAGTTCCGCGATCAGCCCGCCTTCCGATACAATGGCCTGAATGCCCAAACGCTATTTCACCTACCACAGCCTTTCGGAACTCCGTGAAGACGCGCGGCGCCTGCAGGTTGATCTGCCGCTGGTTGAGGATCGCGACGAGGTTCGCCGCCTTCTTGCGCAGCCCGTCGAAATCAAGGGCAGCCGGGGCCGGAGCCGGCGCGTGGGAAACCGGCTAGCGGTTCAGCCCATGGAAGGCTGCGACGGCGAGCCCGACGGCGCGCCCGGCGAACTGACCTTTCGGCGCTACCGGCGGTTCGGCAGCGGCGGAGCCAAGCTCGTCTGGTTTGAAGCCTGTGCCGTGGTCCGGGAAGGCCGCGCCAATCCCCGGCAACTCTGGATTCATTCGGGCTCCGCAAAACGCCTGGAAGAACTGCTCAACGCCTGCCGCGAGGCTCACCGGCGGCAGTTCGGCGATTGCGACGACCTGGTCACGGTTTTGCAACTGACCCACTCGGGCCGCTACAGCTTTGAGAAGCCGCTCGCCGCCTGCCGGCACCCGGTGCTCGATCAGCTTCCCAGCGCCAACCGTGCCACTTCGCCGCGCGGAACTTTGCCTGAGCTTGCAAGCGACGATGATCTTGCGGCGCTTGAGGAGCGGTTTGTTGAGGCCGCAAAGCTTGCGCAGGAGATCGGTTTTGATGGCGTTGACCTCAAAATGACACACGGCTATCTGCTGGCGGAACTGATGGGCGCCCGCTCGCGGCAGGGCGCCTACGGCGGGCCGCTTTCTAAGCGCGCCCGGTTTGCTTTGAACGTGATTCGAAAAATCCGGCGGCAGGCCGGGGAGGATTTCATCCAGGCTGTGCGCCTGGGCGTTTACGACGGCGTGCCGTACGCGGCGGGCGAACAAAACTCGGCAGGCGTTCCGCGCGCGATTCCCTTGCCCTATGAGTTCGGCTTTGGCGTGGACGCGAGCGACCCTTTCCGCATGGACCTTGCCGAACCGCTGCGAGTGATCGGCTGGCTGCGGGAAGCGGGCGTGCGGCTGTTGAACGTCTCGATGGGCGTTCCTTATTTCAACCCGCACATCACGCGGCCCTTTGAAAAGCCTAACGAAGGTTCTTACGAAACTCCGGAGCATCCGCTTGTCGGTGTGGCGCGCCATTTTGCGGCGACGGCGGAAATCCAGAAGGCGTATCCGGACCTGGCCGTGGTGGGAAGCGGCTACAGCTGGTTGCAGCATTATCTCGTCAACGCCGCGGCCGCCAACTTGAAACTTCACCGGACAACCTTCGCGGGCCTGGGGCGGGCCATGCTGGCCTATCCCACGCTCGCGCGTGAAGCGCTCGAGAAAGGCGAACTCGATCCGCTGCGGACGTGCAAGACGCTTTCTTACTGCACCTACCTGATGCGGTCAAAAAATCATCCGCTCGGCCAATTCCCCACCGGCTGCCCGCCCTTCGATAAGGAAGGGTACGGCGCCATCGTCAAGCAGGCGCGCGCCGCCGCCCGCAAAGCGGCGGAGAAGCGCTAGCAGTGCCCTACGCTTTCCAGGGAGGCGTTTCAGGCAGGAGCTTCTGGAATTCCGCGATCACCGAAGCTTCATACTCCCCGGCGTAGGTACGGCTGAGGAAGCGGTCGATGGCTTCGTCGTGGAAGCGCTTCCAGGAATCCTCTTCGTGGCCGGGATTGATGGGATAGAAAAGAGCGCCGTTGGCGCGCGCGGCGGCAAGGTCGCCGGGAGCGTCGCCAACCATCAGAACGGTATCTTTTTCATATTTTCCGGCCGTGGTCAGCTTGAGATGTTCCTTCTTGCTGCCCATTTCCTGTCCGGCAATCACGGCGGCGTACCTGGCGATGTCGTGCTCGAGCCATTCGCGATTGAGCGCCTCGCACGGGGTGGCTGAGACGCAGATCATGTCGGCCTTGCTCTGGAGCTTCTCGGCGCACTCGCGGAAATAAGGAAACGGCGGAACGCCCTCCACCATGTCGGCGATCGAGCGGTTCACCGCCTTGCTCCATTCGAGAGTCTGCACGAGGATGGGGTCGTGGGTCTTTTCAACCTCGGCCTCGAGCGCGGGATTGCCGAGCGCCACCCCGGAATCGATCCAGGCCTGAAGGGTCGGCACGTCGGGAATCTTGATTCCCCGCCGCATCGGCTCCGGCCAGTCGCGCAGCAAGGCAAAGGTCCGCGTGAGCGCCGGAAAGCGGTTCGTCCCCCGCCACTTGGAATAGAGATTGACGAATTCGGCCGCAGCGCGCGCGTATTTGGAAATGGCCTGCAGCTTCCAGTGCTTGATGATGTTGGGAATGAAGCATTCCTTGTGCTTGATCTCCATGGAATCGAAGACGCAGCCGTCCGAATC
>CAZKUR010000186.1:0-3706 GCA_964556005.1 uncultured Ignavibacteriaceae bacterium
GGGGGTCAAAATTGAGTTGTCGCAAGGGGTCATTTTTCGGTTGACGTTTCGATATAAGCATACAGGGAGGAATTTATTTAAATTCCAACGGATGGAGGGTGGTGAACCTTCAACTCTACAGGAATGGCCTTGTGGCTTCCTGATAGGCTCGTTGTGAGGAGCTGGTGTGTCTCATGTATTCATAGGAATCAAAGATTCCATTAAAATGGATAAGACCGGAGAGGAAATATATTTGAACTGGTCGGAGATCGATGAGGAAACTCAAAGGCAGCTTAAAGAGCTGGCTATTGAAGCTGAGGAGCTACTAAATAAAGGAGTTTCCCTCATAATGTAAGGGAGCGAGTAAATTGGAAGGGCACTTGGATGCTGGCTTGTTGATTACTATGAGCTGGCATTTGGTGTTCTTAGGTTCATTTGATATTCTTCACATACGAACTATTACTTCTTTTCGTCTTTAAAACCTTCGGCAATCCAAAAGAAAAACCATCTTGTTCCTCGGATTATTCCTCGAAGGCCAAAAAGCACAACAGGAAAGGCTATAACTGCACCAAAAATACCAGCTATTATACATTGCCAATTAGGTGGAGCATAAACTTTGTACTCTTTAATTTTAGGAAGATCTCCAAACCTCTCCAATAATGCGGAATTAGATTTAGATGAATATAGATAGGTATAACCTTTGGGCGCTTTATCATCACCATATATCTTTACGGTCTTGCTATCTCGAAATAGTTCATGACCAGCGAGAAAACCATACGCTATGGATATTACGGCTATCACTAAGATGATTCTATCCAAGCCCTTTATTATGTTCACGGCTTATCCCTACCCTAATTTATTAATATTTCAGATATCATACAGTGTGTTTGATAAGTCAAGACAAATTCATGAAAGAGGGCTTGAGGAAGCTTAAAGGCTTCTATGGGAAATCATTTAAGTCGGCTCTGAGATCACAATGGGCTGGCATTCAGCATCCTCAATGTTAGGATGTCACAACTCTGAGTTGACTTTAGGATTCGGGATGAATGATTGACACACTGTGTGTAAACATCAGACCCCATAAATTTGTCTAACCTTAGCCCTGAAATCCTCTGGCAAAGCGTTGTTTGAATGTAATTCCTGTACTTTCTTCAGTGCCTTGATAGGTTTGTCCTTTCCAGAAGGTGAATACCCAAGAACACGCTCGATATTGGGATCGAAGGTTATGATTGTTGCTTCTGCACTTGCTTCTGCTGATATTTCTTGATTAGTGGGATCTCTTTGACGGTCGATATCGTGAACAACTATGTACCTTATCTGGAAATGGTTAAGTACCTTCATAAAAAGGATAATAGAGCTTTTCCCCCGACAGTTAACAAATGTCGTATCTCTCTTTTGCAAAGGATTCCCGAAGATGTTTAACAGATCAGCCGCCTTTTGAAACACAGCCATTTCTGTGTCTCCTTCAACAAGGACAACCCTTTTAGAAAAGAAAAGTTCATTAACAGAGGAATCAAATTCGGCAATCATTCGTAGCTGCTGACGCTGTTCATCTGCTGTTGACCCAGAGAAGATATCCCCATCTACCTGAAAGACTGTGATATTACGTTGATCATCCTTCTCAAAACGAACAATGCTTCTATGCTGGTCAGCCATGTCAATCAAGACAGGCGAATGTGTCGGGCAGATGATCTGGTAGTTCGGATCAGAAGAAAGATCTTTAAGTACATCCTTTATTTTTCTGATCATCTGTGGATGTAAATAAATTTCAGGTTCTTCGATACCGAATATGACTGTACGTGTTGTCAGAGAATCCTCACCCGCTTCTCTTGCTTCTTGTGAATATTGATTAAGAACCTGCAACATTGTGATAATTAGAGTTCTCTGTAGACCGTGTCCCTGATCTGCCACAGCAGTGAGGAATCCGTCATCGATTTTCAATACTGTGGCTGGGAGAATTACGGATGGGATGCTCAGATCGGTTGTTTCGATCTTAGCTTTTGCGTCAATAATTTCGGACAGCTTCTCTGAGATTATGTTTTCAAGTTCTGAAATCTCCTCTGCTTGCTGCCACTCAGGGTGTTCTGGATTCGGTGTAAAAAGTGCTTTAACACGGTTAATGTGTTCTTTTAGAGTTTTGAATTCCTCTCGTTGGGATAACTTTTTCTCAATAAGCAGATTGATGATCTTACCATATGTCGTTGCTTCTTTAGCTTGGGTCTCTGCAGTTGCTTCGTGGATTGCTTGGACAAATATGAACTCAGGTATGATACTGTTAGCATTAGATTTCCAGTTACCCCCACCACCGGGGTTCGGAACCCAGCCCGTTTGGCTTGTAATTAGATTGGGTGTATTCATTCTAATTTTATTTTTGAGCAGAACAATAGCATCAGCAGTTACACGAGCGCCTCCAACCTCTACTTTAACCTCCTCAATGTAATCTGAGTAATGTTCTGGCCAATTGTTCCAAGATCGCTGATTTTCTGGCCAACCTTGAAACTCTTCAACTTCATGATAACTGTAATAGCATTCTTTCCACTTCTCGCCATCGTCATCTGTTTCTAACCAGAACTTCTTTTTTAATATCCACTGATCGTTGTATATCCTGCCACGAGCTGCAACAGCATTCTTCTCTATATCGGTAAGGTTTGTGAAATGAGCAATTAATTCGATTGCGTTACTTTCTTCGCAAATCTCATTACGGAAGAGGGATTTATCTTTGAGCTGCTTCCCACTGAGAAACCATTCGAGTGCTAATAAAACAGAGGATTTACCAGTATTGTTCTCACCTATAAGAACTCCCATGTCATCCCAGTTAAATGCCACAGAAGCAAGATTCTTGAAATTCCGTATCTCAAAACGAGAAATTTTCATTTTCTATGAATCCCTTAATTTATTAATATTTCAGATATGATACAGTGTGTTTGAGATGTCAAGGGGAAATCCTGATTATTCAAAATGGAGCCGACAAGAGAGCTGACTCAAAGTTGACATCAAGCCATCCCTCATGCTAACCCTGTCACCTAAATACACTTTGAACAGAGAGGGTACGCTTATGAAATCAAGAATCCAAAAAATGAGTGAACGCACATATACTATAGTTAGCCTCGTGCCGGTTATCGTCATGATGTTTGTTACATTTAATTTAGTTAATCAGGCTCATGCTGGTGGTGATAAAAGCAAAGATTTAGAAGCTCTTATCGAAACTCAACAAAGACAGATCGATGAACTGAAGAAAGAAGTTGCTCAATTAAAGAAAGATATGGAGGTGACGCAGTCTTACATGGGTGATCTTGTGACGGGGTTAGCAGGGTTGGAGGAACAATTTGACGATCATTTGAAAGAGTATATGAAACATCTCAAAGATCATCATGATCTGTCAAAATCTAAATAACATTAAATTAAGACTTGCCGGAAGGGGAGACCATCAATCTTTTTAGAAGCTATGCTTCCTTGATTATCCACCGTGAACTTTTGAGATGACTAAAATCAAGCTCCTTGTGGAAATCGAGCTTCGATACAGTTTCCTTCAAGAGTTTCTTCGGATTGAACCTTTTACCATACCTGCCTTTTTCACCTTCAATGGAATGACCTACAAGCTCAGATATGAATCGGTCTTGAACGTCTTTATATTTTAGGTGGGTGATGACGGTATGCCGGAATGAGTGAAACACCTTCTTTCTGGAATCGATACCGGAGCGTTTCTTAAATTCACCAAACCATCTAC
>CAZKUR010000187.1:0-3699 GCA_964556005.1 uncultured Ignavibacteriaceae bacterium
CATTGCGAACGAGTCTTCGAGTGAAGCAATCTCACTTTTTTATTTTCAATCGTGGTGATTACTTCATCCCGATACTGCGTGATAACTGGTGAATCGGGATTCGTAATGACAAAATTACGCTTTAGTCACTTACCCCGGTTTTTAAAGTGAATTAGATAGAACAGTTTGCTAATTTTTTTGTTCCGCTATCAGATTTCTCAATTGAAACTCATGCCTGATCGGATGCATTACTGCATGTTCCAGCATTGCATCGATGCAATATTCAACTCCCCAGCGTGATTTGAAAGTGCTGTCAAATTTTTCTTCAGGTATTTCTACTAATGGAATTCTCCATTTTTCCAAGAGATGAGCAAGATGTTCATCAGCCTTGCTTTCAATTAAATCCGGCTCAGGAGTTTTTTCAATTCCCGGATCCGGAAGATTCAATTTGTCGCACATCCATGTCATATAACCGCGTGCAGATCTTAAAATATGCCTCAGCAAAGTTTCCAATGATTCGTAATCTTTATTATCGGTCTCCGGCAATTTAACGTTTAGTTTTTTTGCTTCATGCCAGGTATTAACACATGATTTTAAATGCTGTTCATGCAATAAAACCAATGCACGGGCGCCGTTATATTTAAACTTAGGTAAATTCTGTCCGTTCACTTTTAACTCCTCTCCGTTATTTAATAATAAATGAAAACTGATCCGGTAGGGTTAGTATTCACAAAATCAATTGCTTAAATTTAAATAAATCTTTTCACAAAATTATTGATCCGGATTTTATTATTTAAGTCCGGGTAGAAATATATAACTGTTTACATATCAGCGGCGCAAAGCAGGAACAAATATATTAGCCGTAGGCAAAGACACGGCCAAAAAATTAACTTTTTTTTATAAATTACTAAGATAGAGAACAGTCATTGCAAACGAGTCATCGAGTGAAGTCCGCTTTGCGAGACCTCGCCGATAGGCTGGTAAACTCATGATTAAATTTCGCACATTTTGAGAGCGCTTCACTTACCTGCGTAAAACCAGAGTGGTAAAAGTGAGCCTCACTCGTGATGACTAAGTAACTTTTTTAGTCAGTTGCTATAAAAATACTTTTTGAAAAGGAAGGAATATCAGCATGCAGCAAAAAATAAAATCATTGATAGAAAATTTAGGAACAGTCTACGGAAAAGAACCATGGTACGGAGATTCAATCAAATCGATTATACAAACGATTGACCCGAAAAAAGTTTTTTCAAAACCAAAAGAAAATGCTCATTGTATTGCCGAACTTCTTTCTCATATTATCGGCTGGAGAGAATTTGTATTTCAAAAACTTTTAGGTAATAAAGATTTTGACGTTGACCAAGATGCATCTTTTAACTGGAGATTAATCGATAATAATGAAAATACTGCATGGAAGAATCTACTTGATGCTCTTGAAAAGAATCAGAATGAAATTACAAAAATACTTGAAAGCAAAGACGATTCTTTCTTAAATGAACCTGTGCCGGGAAGAAATTTTAATATGGAATTTCTAGTCGAAGGAATAATTCAACATGATATTTATCATTTAGGACAGATCTCCATATTAAAGAAATTGGTTCAAGATTGATATTCCATATTTAGAAATATTCTGTGACTCTATAAACATTAAACGTCACGCTATGCCCTCTGCGCTTTACTCTATGCGAAATTTTGTTTAGCCTTTCAAAAAATCAGGATAAATTTTAAGTTAACATTTAAACTTTGAGAATTTATTTACAAAATTGAAAACACTGAATTTAAAAAACGATAGAAAAAATTTAATTCTGACTTTAATTTTCAGCATTGCGATGGGAATTCTTGAAGCAATTGTTGTAGTTTACTTACGACAAATATTTTACTCCACCGGCTTTAAATTTCCACTGAAAGTTATCCCCGGACATCTGCTTAGAGTTGAAATCCTTCGTGAATTTTGTACGGTTGTTATGCTTCTGTCCATTGCTATTATTGTTGGGAAAAAGAAGCTGCAGGTTTTTGCATATTTCATTTTTTGTTTTGCAGTTTGGGACATAGCCTATTATGCTGGATTAAAATTAATATTAAATTGGCCGTCTTCGTTTTTTACTTGGGATATTCTCTTCCTAATCCCCTTCCCCTGGATCGGTCCCGTGCTTGCCCCGATAATTTCATCGCTTTCGATGATTGTTTTCGCTCTTATATTACTTTACCTGCAAAATAAAAATGCAAACTTTAAAGTTAAATTTCACGAGTGGTTTTTAATCTGGTTAGGAGCGTTTATAATTTTTATAACATTCATTTGGGATTATACAGGCATTATAATTACAACAGCATTTGTAAGAAGTATATTTTCAAAAACAGAAGAAAGACTTGCAGACTTTAATATAAATTTCGTTCCAACTTATTTCCACTGGAATCTATTTGTTATTGGTATGTTGCTGGTTTATCTGGCTATTTTGTTGATGGTGAGAAGGAATGCTATTATAAAAAAATAATTAATAATTTGATAATTAATTTTTAAATTCAAATAGAGCAGGAATTGGAGAATAAGCAGATAATAAATTCATCGAACATTGTCATTCACATATCAAAATCCGGATTTATTTAATTAAATATTGCAGAGGTTATATGAAAGCATCAAACATTTATTTATTCTTTACACTATTATTCATCTTTATTACCGGCTGCAAAAACTCATTTATATCGAAACAATATGAAACTTCGAAGAGTGAATCGCAGGTAATTACGCTTTCCACACAAACGGATTTTACAATTGAAAACACAAACGGTAATATTATTATATCTTCTTCCGATACTGCAAAAAACATTTACTGTAATATCACAAAAAAAGTTAAAAGCGGTGTAAGCAAAGATGATGCACAGGCACACTTACCAGATATAAGCATCAATACTTCAAAAACCGGTACCGGTATAAAAATAAAAATAGACCATCCGAAGAACGACGATAGAAATTATCAAACTGACTTTGGAATTTTAATGCCTGACAATTTCAACTACAATTTAAACCTCGGTAATGGAAAAATTTCTGTTAATTCGTCAACTCGAAATTTGATTGTAAATATCGGAAACGGTAAAGCGGATGCCGAAGTTGTTTTGGCCGATAAATGTAACGTGTCAATGTCAATTGGAAACGGTTCTATTGATTTAAAAATTCCCGAAAGCACAAATGCAGCGGTTAATGCTATAGTCGGCAACGGCAGTATAAGCAATGAAGGCTTTCGGTTTGAGGACCTGCAGTCAAGCAGCAGAAAACTTCAAGGAAAGCTCGGCAGCGGTACTGGCAGCATCGTATTGAGTGTCGGTAACGGCAGTATTAATGTTAGTAAGCAATGAAAACAATAGAATAAGGGCAACACAACTGCGTGCCGAAACACTACGGCGTGCTGGCACGGATTACACAGATTATCATGGATTAAGATATCAGTGTTGTCAGTATCGTCCGTGTCCTATTAATATTACTACAATGCGGAATAATACTAATTCTTTATTTTATAACTTTAATCCATCATTAATAATTTTTACAGCTTTCTCCACCTGCCCAGCAAAATCATCCAACACTTTAGCAACAACCACAATCTGTTCCTCTGCTTGTTTCCAGTCTCTCTGTTCAATTGCTTCTCTTACAGCAGGAAGCGTTTTTACTCCGTAGCCGGTATAATAACCTGGCGCATAAATTTCATGAATGTACCAGGGACGAAGCGG
>CAZKUR010000188.1:0-3696 GCA_964556005.1 uncultured Ignavibacteriaceae bacterium
CGACCATCTTTCTTGATAATAATTTAGTTATTAAAAGATTTACGCATCACGCAACAAAAATTGTAAACCTGATATCTTCAGACATTGGAAGACCATTAAACCATATAGCTACCAATCTTAAATATGATAAGTTTATTGAAGATGCTAATGAAGTTTTAAGAACTCTTATCTACAAAGAAACCGAGTTGCAAACCAATGACGGCATCTGGTATCAAATGCGGATAATGCCCTACAGGACAACAAACAATATTATCGATGGTCTTGTAGTAACGTTTACTCATATTCATAAATTAAAGACCGCTTACGAAAAAATACAAAAATTGAATATAGATATTGAACTAGCGAGGCAGTACTCCGAAAATATTGTTGATACTGTTAGGGATTCCCTTCTTATTCTAAATAAAGATTTGAAAGTACTTTCGGCTAACCGTTCTTTCTATAAAATGTTTAATACCGTTAGTGAAAAAACAGTCGGCAAATTTATATATGAACTTGATAATAATAATTGGGATATATCCGAACTGCGCAATCTTCTTGAGGAAATAATTCCTGAACGAAGTTTCTTTGAGGATTTTGAAATAGGATACAATTTTTCAAATAAAGGCAAAAAAAAGCTTTTATTAAATGCGCGTCAAATATTTCAGGGAAAAAAGGAAACTAAACTCATTCTCCTTGCCATCGAGTATCATGATATAAAATAAAAGGGTAAAAATATGGGACGTAAAAAAAAAGAACCGGGAAGTAACTCCGAAATAAAAACAAACGGCAAGATCGACATTAAATCTAAAAAACCCGCAGTTGAAAAAATTGAGGATGTAAAAAAACTTGTAGAACTACTTCAAATACATCAAGTTGAGCTGGAACATCAGAACGAAGAGCTTAGAATTACCCAAGAGGAGCTGGAGGTATCGAGGAATAAATACTTATATCTCTTCGATTTTTCTCCAATCCCCTACTTTACACTTAACATTGACGGCATAATAGAAGAAGTAAATTTGAACGCTGCCAAAATGATAGGAATTGACCGGCGTAAATTAATCGGTAAGAATTTTAATACTTTTGTGCCGCTTGATGAAAGGAATATTTTCAATTCCTTTATTAAAAATGTTTTTAACTCTCCGGTAAAATACTCTTGCGAATTAATAATGCTCGGCAAAGATAAACAAATGTTTAATGTTCTGCTGGAAGGCCTAGAGTTGGAAGACCCGATAGAAACGGATAAAAAATGCCAGGTGGCGCTGATCGATCTGACGGAATATAAGAAAATAGAAGATTCCTTAAAGAAAGCAGCCGAAGAATTAAAAGTACTAAATTCTACAAAAGATAAATTCTTCTCGATCATCGCGCATGACTTAAAAAGTCCTTTCCATTCTTTGCTGAGTTATTCGGAATTACTAGCTACCGAAATTGAAAGTTTTACAAAAGAGGAGATAAAATCATTCAGCAGCGGATTAAACAACAATTTAAAAAATATTCACGGGCTTCTGGAAAATTTGCTCAGCTGGTCGATGATGCAAAGAAACATGTTTGAATATAAACCGGCAAATCTTAGGCTCTTTGATATAGTAAATAAAGTAAATGAAATATCAAATCAAAGCGCATTGAAGAAAGATATTGCCTTAGCCAACAATGTTGGTACCGGAACTATAGTTTATGCGGATGTTGATATGCTTCGTTCTGTTCTCCAGAATCTGATTACAAACGCAATCAAATTTACTAAAAGCGGAGGGCGTGTTACTGTTTCGTCTAAAGAAAAAAGCAGTTTTTTCGAAGTATCTGTTCAAGATACCGGAATAGGAATCGAACCGCTAAAATCTTCCGAACTATTCAGCTTCAATACCGTGTTTTTAAAAAAGGGAACAGCAGGAGAAAATGGAACCGGACTTGGATTACCACTGTGCAAAGAAATTATAGAAAAGCACGGAGGGAAAATTTGGGTTGAGAGTGAATTGGGAAAAGGATCGAAGTTTACATTTACTTTAAAAAAAGGAATTTTATAAATATATTATAAGTGCATTTTGCAGAGTATTCTAGTTAATCCCAAATTAATGGCAAAACAAAGTGATTTCTAAAAAATAAAGTCCTAATTCGAATAGTAGTTTCTTTTGAACAATTAAAAGCGCAGTGAAAAAAATCCGGATATTACTTATCGAAGATAATAGGCTTTTGCGTGAAGGCATTGCCTCGATGCTTAAAAAGCAGCCTGACATGCAAGTGGTTGCTACTATCGGCAACGGCGAAAGCATATTGCAGATGATGGGCAAGCATAAGCCCGATGTTCTGCTTCTTGATCTTGGTTTAAGAAGTCAAAACAGTTTGAATATTGTAAAATTAGCCAAGAAGGATTTTGTTGAAACCAAAATCATAGTAATGGATCTTATACCGCTTCAAACAGATGTTTTTGAATTTGTGCAAGCCGGGGTTTCGGGATTCATGTTAAAAGATATAAGTGTTACCGAGTTTTTAAAAACAATCCGGTCTGTTTATCAAGGCGCTCAAGTTTTACCTTCCCATTTAACCGGCTCACTTTTCACTCAGATTGTTGAACATGCAGTTAACGGATCGAAACCTTCGGTAGTCTTTGAATCCGTTCGAATGACAAAACGTGAAAAGCAGGTAATTGAATTGATCGCCGACGGTTCAACCAATAAAGAAATTGCACAAATACTTCACCTATCAACCTACACCGTAAAGAGCCACGTCCACAACATCCTTGAAAAATTAACTCTTAATACGCGCGTACAGATCGCAAAATATGCTCATCTCTCGGAATCATACAAAACCTTCACGGATACTTCCGAATTAAAAGGCGAGTGAATTACATTTCCCCTATTAAACCAAAAGATGTAGTCCCTTTTTCATCCCTTTGATCGATTGTATTAGCTTCTTAGCAAACTTAACTTTTACTATGAAAAAGATTATGCTTCTATTAATCGAAGATAACCGGCTGCTTCGCGACGGACTTATTGCAATGCTTAAAAATCAACGGGATATACATATTATCTCGGCTTTGGGAAAAAACGCTGAGAGCATAAAAAAAATGCAACAGCTCAATCCGGATATTATTCTTTTGGATTTAGGCTTGCGTAACCGGAATAGCCTGGCTGTGATAGAAATCGTAAAAAGAGACTTTCCGAATGCAAAAGTGATTGTAATGGATCTTGCTCCCGTGCAGGGAGATATTAATTTATTTGTGAAGGCAGGTGCCTCGGGATTTTTATTAAAAGATGCAACACTTAATGATTTTATTGTAACTATCCGTGCAGTCGCCGGAGGTGAAAATGTCATTCCGCCTAATCTAAGCGAATCTCTCTTTTCTCAAATAGTAGAGCACTCACTTAAAGGCGGCAAAGTAAAATTGAAAGAAGCGGTTCGCATGACTAAACGCGAAAGGGAGATTATCACTTTAATCGGAGAAGGATTAAGTAATAAAGAGATCGGACAAATGATGCACGTTTCTACATTTACCGTTAAAAGCCATGTTCATAATATAATGGAAAAGCTTGTGCTGCATACTCGTCTGGAAGTAGCAAATTATTCGTACTCAAACGGGGCTTTGAAAAAAATTGCCAATAATATTTCAAATATTAGCTAAAAATAAATCATATAGGAATATATAATGAGTAAAGGTCAAAACAGTAAAAAAGGTTCAAAGAAAGAACCGGCAAAAACCATGAAAGAAAAAAAAGCGGCTAA
>CAZKUR010000189.1:0-3601 GCA_964556005.1 uncultured Ignavibacteriaceae bacterium
GAAATCCGTGGACAACTATAAGCACATGGTCTCCGCCGGCAGGTTATACTTCTGCAGCGATTCGTGGTGGCGATGATTGTAATTATTATTTTATTGATCCCGGACCGCCAAGCTCTTTGTGGAAATTAGATGAATTGTCAGGTATGATCAATGAAATAGGTACAATTACCGGCATGGAGGAAGGGGCTGTTGTTAATGGAATAGCTTTCGATTGGGCGAATAATACATATTATCTTTGCGGATGCATTTTCGGTGTTACTAATAACTTATATTCATTCAATACAAATACTCTAATTGCCGCTAAAGTACTAAGTTTCCCCGACACCGCGGGAGCAATGATTGGCATAGCCATAAATTCTGCAGGAGTAGGTTACGGATACGATATAATCGATGATAATGCATATACATTTAACCCGATAGCCGGAACTTGCTCTCTCTTAGGTCCAATTGGTTTTGATGCTAATTATGCACAGGATATGGATATAGATCAAATGACCGGAACAATTTATTTAGCTGCGTATAATAATTTAACTGCAACATGTCAATTAAGAATAATGAATCCATCTACAGGTTCTACTTCTTTAGTTTACGATTGGGGTGCTGCTGAAATTTGCGCTTTTGCAATTAATAACTGCTGTGGATTTCCTCCGCCACCGGTTGCAACTAACCCGGATCCTCCAAACGGCGCAACTGATGTTGATGTCAATACACAGCTTTCCTGGACCAACTTCCCAGGGACAATACATACTGAATTATTAATTGGCACTTCTCTCGATTCATTAGTGTCAGTATATTCCGGAGTACCTATTACAAACTGGGATCCCGGAACATTAAACTATTATACAAATTATTATTGGGAAATTATGGGAACCGATAGTATAGGAACAGGCAATATACTCTGGCATTTTAAAACAATCCAATATCTGCCTCCCGGAACTTATATTGATGAACACTTTGATGATTTAGATAATTGGACTATTGTGGGACTCGGTCAAACAAACTGGTTATCATCAAATACCAACAATTCAGGAGGAACTGATCCTGAATTGCAATTTAGCTGGACTCCTTCATTTACAGGTGATTCATATTTTATGAATGATACCATTATAACAGGTCATGCCGGAGAAACAATGCGGTTAACTTTTTTAGAATATGACGATTGGTATACTGATCCGTATATTCTTAAAGTTGGAATTACTTCGGATGGCGGAGCTGCATGGACTTCGATATATGATCATCCTTCCAATGGTCATAGCAACGGACCGGATACTGTTAGCATAACTTTTACCGCTGTTGATAGTATGCAAATTGCATTTTGGTTCAGCGGATATTCATTCAATATAAATTATTGGTATATCGATGATTTAATTCTTTCGAGTACTATTCCGGTTGAAATGACATCGTTTACTGCAAATGTAAATCAAGAGAAGGTTGTACTTAATTGGTCAACTGCAACGGAAACAAACAATAAAGGTTTTGAAATCCAACGCTATGCGCAGAGCCTTAAGCACAAAGCGTGGGAAAAGATTGGATTTGTAAATGGAAATGGTACGACTGCTGAACAAAAATCTTATTCATTCACCGATAAAAATGTTTCTTCGGGATCATATAAGTATAGATTAAAGCAAATTGATTTTGACGGTTCATTTAATTATTCCAAAGAAATTCAAGTTGATGTAATAGTTCCCGCTGTATTTTCTTTGGAGCAAAATTACCCAAATCCATTTAATCCTTCAACAAAAATAAAGTTTAGTCTTGCATCGGACTCGAAAGTTAAATTGGACATTTACAATGTACTCGGTCAGTTGGTACAAGAATTATTAAATTCAAATCTTTCCGAAGGCGAACATACTGTAGCCTTTAATGCATCAAAATTATCAAGCGGTATTTATTTTTATAGACTTGAAGCTCAAGGAAATAACGGGAAAAATTTTAACTCAATTAAGAAAATGATTTTGATGAAATAACTTTCAGATCTTCAAGGTTAGCATTCTATACTTTTGATTGCTAACCTTGAAGTTATTGTTTAAGTTTCCATCTTAACAAATAACATTTTCGGGAAATTAAATATTGAAACAAAGGGCAATATAAATTTATTTGCATTTTGTATTGCATTATCTTTCAGGGAGGTTTCTAATGAAAAAGTATTTGCTAGTTCTTTGGTCTCTTTCCTTTTCAGTATTTTGCTTTTCTCCTCATATTCTTGCTCAGGGCAGAGCTCCGAGCAATGGTAAAGCGCCCATAAAACATCGACTGCCAAATGTAAATTTTATACATACTCCCTCAGTTTCGATTCAACAAGGTGATCTGGCATATTGCTGGGAAGCTTTCTCTTCTAATCTAATTTCAATGCCATTACCTGCGGGAAACCCATGGACAACTATTAGTGCATGGTATCCGCCTGCAGGTTATTCTTCATCTGCAATTCGTGGTGAGGACTGGAACTATTATTTCATCGATCCGAGCGTGCCAAGTTCTATTTGGCAATTTGATCCTAATGAAGGAACAATTACTCAAATGGCCACAATCTCCGGAATGGAATCAGGGGCTAATGTTAACGGTTTAGCATATGATCAGGTAAACCATACTTATTATATTTGCGGCGGAGTTTTTGGTGTAACAAATAAATTGTACACGCTTGATATTTACACAGGTGCCGCTCAGTTGGTTAGCAGCTTTACAAACACCTTCGGAGCAATGATTGGTATAGCTATAAATTCATCCGGTGAAGGTTTTGGCTATGACATAATTGACGATAATGCCTATACTTTTGATCCTGTTTCGGGAACTTCTTCTCTTTTAGGTCCGATTGGTTTTGATGCAAATTATGCACAGGATATGGATATCGATCAAGCAACCGGGACAATTTATTTAGCTGCATTCAACAACACAACTTTTACAGCTCAATTAAGAACAATGGATCCTACTTCCGGTGCAACAACTTTGCTCCATGATTGGGGTGATGCCGAGGTCTGCGCTTTCGCAATTAACAATTTTATTTACTTTCCGCCTCCACCAAGTGCAATTAATCCTGACCCTCCAAACGGTGCAATAAATGTCGATATCAATACACAACTTTCTTGGAGCCTTTTTGGGACATGGAATCCAATTAGTGTTGAAGTATTTTTTGGCACTTCTCCCGATTCATTAGTCTCAGTATATTCCGGAGTACCTATCTCCACATGGGATCCTGGAACATTAGAATCCTATACAAATTATTATTGGAAGATTGTTGCAACCTATAGTACCGGAACAGGTAGTGGCGACATCTGGCACTTCAAGACAATCCAATTTCTGCCTCCCGGAACTTATATTGATGAACATTTTGATGACTTAAATAATTGGTCTATTATTGGATCTGGCCAAACAAACTGGTTATCTGTTAACAGTGACAATGCTGGTGGAACCGCACCTGAATTGGAATTTAGCTGGACTCCTTCATTTACCGGTGATTCATATTTTATGTGCAATAATGTATTCACCGGACATGCTGGTGAAGGCATGCACTTGGTTTTTAAGCAGTATGAAAACTGGTACACTGATCCATATGATCTTAAAGTTGGAATTACATCAGACGGCGGTATGACATGGACTACAATTT
>CAZKUR010000190.1:0-2027 GCA_964556005.1 uncultured Ignavibacteriaceae bacterium
ACTTTATTGTTTTCCTCCACAAGCTCTTCGATTATGCATTTATAATCATCAAGCGCTTTATGTACCATATCAAGGTATTCTGCAAATCCGGCATGTCCTCGTTTCTATTGATCTAATGATCCTCTGAATGTGATATTTCCGTGGAGTAAATTAAGAATCGCATTTTTATCTTGGTTGTTCCAAAGTACTTGATAAATTTTTCTAACTGAATCTTTATGCATGTTTACCTGTTAAAAGGTATTTAGCCGCCTCGAGATTTCACCAAACTTTGCCTCCTAAGAATTCTAATTGTTGAATAAATCCTTAGGGGAAAAATATTTTCACACAAATCTCAAACTTTTTAAAGGCTATCCACTTAAAATAGACCAGGTAGTTAAGTTTCTCTATTATTGATTAGCTATCTCTAATCTCGCGAGGTATGTCCAATATTTCAGCTCTTTTTAATTTAACATTAACACCCTTAACATCAAGTGGGGATTTTTTTCTGTTATTGACTTTAATTCGAAGATTACTCCATCTTTTCTTTTTATTATTACTTTTCCTTCTTTTTTTGCCTTGTCTAAAAGTGAAGCTAATTTCTGTCTCGCTTCGCTGTATGTATTCATTTCACACCTCTAATTACGCAAATGTCCATTTATTGGTTAAAACCCAAATTTCATCCTTGGAATAAAATTACAGTCATTAAATCATTTTTAATTCGTCAAAAATTATTAATTTAGTTCATCTTAAATTTATAGAATCTTGATATGAAACTCGCTAAAATTTCTCTCGTCATTACAATTATTTTCTCAACTTTATTTCTATCCTGCTCGAAGAAAGTCCAGCCGGAAAAAGGTACAAAAACTATTGGCGTCAGCTTACTAACTCGCGGGCATATCTTCTACCGCGACCTTGAGGACGGATTGAAGAAAGAAGCCGCAAAAAATAATTATCAATTAATTATTACATCCGCAGATTTCGATCTCGGAAAACAAATTTCACAGATCGAGGATTTTATTTCCCGTAAAGTAGATGCGATAATTGTCTGCCCCGTCGATTCAAAAGGAATCGGTTCAGGTATAATTGAAGCAAATAAAGCAAACATTCCTGTTTTTACTGCGGATATTGCGGCAGAGGAAGGAAAAGTTGTTTGTCATATTGCCTCCGATAATATACAGGGCGGAAAATTAGCCGGTGAGTACATTGCCAAATATTTAAATGGAAAAGGAAAAATTGCGCTAATCGATCAACCTGCGATTACATCCGTACTCGATAGAGTCCAGGGATTTAAAGAAGCAATTTCAAAATATCCCGGAATTGAAATAGTCGCAGATGTAAACGGGCAGGGAGTTCGAGATAGATCGTTACAAGCTGCAACGGATGTTCTTCAGGCTCATCCAAATTTAAATGGAATATTCGGAATTAACGATGATTCGGCACTCGGTGCACTTGATGCAGTTCAGCAGTACAACAAGAAAAATGTAATTATAATCGGCTACGATGCTACTCCGCCTGCTGTTGATGCTATTCTTAAAGATACACCTTTAAAAGCAGACGTTGTTCAATATCCGGATAAGATTGGTGAAGAGACAATCCAGGTAATTAAAAAATATTTTGATGGACAAAAGGTTCCCTCTAAACTGCCGGTTGAAGTTGGGATAGTTGATAAAACATCTCTTGAAAAATCCAATTCAAAGTAATCTTCAAAGAGTGTTCTGTCATTGCGAACCCAACAGAGTTCAAATTTGAATGTTGGTTGGGTGAAGCAATCTCACTTTTTTATTTTCAATGGTTGAGATTACTTCACCCGGCTTCCAAATGCAAAACACCTTGAAGCCGGGTTCGTAATGACGAAGGTCAAATAATTGTCATTTGTATTGGGAAATTAAAATCGTGGCGACAAATCTCTACTCATGAGAAAATAAAATGTTAGATTCCTTCACTCGTCCGAAGGACTCCAATGGAGAAGACTCGTCTACCTTCATTAGATAAATTCGCAATGACGGTTGATTGGATTATGATCATTTTATGGAATTGTCATCAGTAAA
>CAZKUR010000190.1:2127-3427 GCA_964556005.1 uncultured Ignavibacteriaceae bacterium
TTCGCAATGACGGTTGATTGGATTATGATCATTTTATGGAATTGTCATCAGTAAACAGCCTGTTCCGTTCTTTTTATTATTTCATTCTGCAATTCAACGGTGAGGTCGACAAAATAATCGCTGTAGCCAGCAACTCTAACAATTAGATCTCTGTATTTTTCCGGTTCCTGCTGGGCTTTTCTCAAGGTCTCGGCAGTCACAACATTAAATTGAATATGATGCCCATCCATCCGGAAGTAAGTCCTGATAAGCTGTGTTAACTTAGTTATTCCGTTTTCATCTTCAAGCAATTGCGGAGTGAATTTTTGATTAAGCAATGTTCCGCCTGTTCTTAAATGATCTATCTTTGCAGCGGATTTTATAACTGCTGTCGGTCCGTTCACATCCGCTCCTTGCACAGGCGATATACCTTCGGATAAAGGTTCATAAGCCAGCCTTCCGTCGGGTGTAGCACCGACAACACTGCCGAAGTATACATGTGAAGTTGTCGGTAAAAGATTTACGCGGTAATGTCCTCCTTTGGTATTCGGCCTTCCATCAATTGCATTGAAATATGTTTCAAAGATTTGTTTTAAAAGTTCATCCGCATAATCATCATCATTACCGTATTTGGGAGTATCATTGAGAAATAGCTGGTGAATTTTTTCTGAATTTTCAAAATTGTTTTTTAATACTTTAAGCAGTTCCTGCATCGTTATTTTTTTCTTATCGAAAACATTATACTTAATCGATGCGAAGCAATCTGTTATGCTTCCCATGCCCACGCCCTGGATATATGAAGAATTATACCGCGCGCCTCCATCGTTGTAATCTTTCCCTTTTTTGATGCAGTCATCTATGAGAATTGACATAAATGGAGCAGGGAGATAACGTGCCCACAAACGTTCGATAATAATGTTACCTTTTATTTTAATATCGATAAAATAATTTAGCTGTTTGACGTAAGCGTTAAACAAATCATCATAAGAATTAAATTCGATCGGGTTTCCCGTTTCTATTCCTATTTTTTTACCGGTCTTAGGGTCAATGCCGTTGTTTAAAGTAAGTTCTAAAATTTTTACAAGGTTGAAATAGCCTGTTAAAATATAACTCTCTTTTCCAAAGGCGCCGGATTCAACACATCCACTTGAGCCTCCGTTTCTTGCATCGATGATCGATTTGCCCTGGCGAACAAGCTCTTGAATTATAGAATCTGAATTAAAAACAGATGGCTGTCCGTATCCTGTTTTAATTATCTTCAATGCTCGTTTAATAAATCTGTCGGGATTTTTCTTGCTTACCTGTATCATTGAACTCGGCT
>CAZKUR010000191.1:0-3375 GCA_964556005.1 uncultured Ignavibacteriaceae bacterium
ATAGTGTGCCCGTCAAGATGCTCTACTTTATGTCCTTTTTTTCTTAGCCGCTCAACCAAAGCTTGAGCAATTTCAGTCTTACCGGAGCGGACGAGTCCGGTAAGCCAGATAACGGCGGGTTTAATTTCTTTTTTGCCCCATTTAATTTTATCCCAGGCTCTCTCATGTCCAAAGTAAATAAGGAGCTTCAGGACAACTTCAATCCCGCCCACGGAGACGGCAATTGTCATATCGCCGATAAATATGTACACCAGGCTCATGGTGGTAAGGGTGGCGAGAATGCGCCAGGTGACGGCTTTGGTTACGGATCTTATGTGAGATTCTTTGTACAGGGTCTATATCCTTATTTTTGCGGTAGTTTTTTAATTTAATGATTAATCAAAAGTCATTCACGGTCAAACAATTCTCATTGCTTATTAGGATGCAAGTTAAATAATAACCGAATGAGATTGCTTCATCCCGATACGACGTGTAAAACGGATATCAATCGGGATTCGCAATGACAGTTATATATATTGTTCAAATGCTGCGCCACTATTCGACATACGATTTCTGACCTCTGACCACTGCTCTCGTTAATCATCAATCGAAAATTATCAATCGTCATTCAAGGTCATATAGTAGTTCATCAGGATCTTTGCTACCTCGGGCCGCGAGAACTCGGGGGGTAAATCTTCACCTTTTGAAAGCATTTCACGTACTTTAGTACCGGAGAGCAGTACGTAATCTTCTTTTGTATGATCGGGGTAATCGCGCATCATAACTACTTTGTTCAATTTCTTAGAGTATGCGGTATGGTCGGCTTCGAATATTTTTATTTGCAATGCTCCTTCAGGCACTTCATCATGGAATATTTTCTGTGCATCGAAACCGCCGTAATAAGAACCGACGCCAGCATGATCGCGTCCCACTATTAGATGAGTGCATCCGCAGTTTTGACGGAATACTGCGTGAAGGACGGCTTCCCTTGGACCTGCATAAAGCATGTCGAAACCGTAGCCGGTTATCAGTACAGTGTTGGGCGGAAAATATTTTTCAACCATTTTACGAATAGCGGCATCTCTAACGTCTGCGGGTATATCGCCTTTCTTTAATTTCCCGAGCAGCATGTGAATTAAAATTCCGTCGGCTTCAAGTCTTTCGAAAGCCATGCGGCATAACTCCTCGTGAGCCCTGTGCATAGGGTTGCGGGTTTGGAAGGCAACAACTTTTTTCCATCCGAGCTTTTCAATTTCTTCACGAATTTGATATGCAGTTCTGAAAGTATCCGGGAAGTCCGTTTCGAAGTAAGAGAAATTAAGAACCTTTATTGGTCCCGCCACGGCAAAGTTTCCAACCGAATTAAAAGCAGCAACACCGGGATGAGCGGGATCAGTTGTACGGAAAATTTTCTCCGTCATAAACTTCATCTGTTCATCTGAAAATTCTTCAACTGCTTCAACGTCCTGTACGGCAATAACGGGATTGCCTTCTACATTTGGATCTCGGAGAGCAATTCGTTTTGAATCTTTAATTCCGGATGCATCTTTTAATACATTTAGAACCGGAACCGGCCAGAATAACCCTTTTGTAGTTTTCATATTTTCCGCAACACTCAGGGCATCGGCAGTGTTCATATAGCCTGTTAACGGATTAAAATAACCTCCGCCCAGCATAACTGCATTGGCAGCAGCAGCGGAACTTACTATTACCGATGGAAGATTTTCCGATTCGTTTAAAAGTGCAGTACGTTCATCTGCGTTAGTTACAAATAACGGATTTAGTTTATCTGATCCGTGTGGTTTTATAAGACTCATTTATTACTCCGTTGTGAAAAGATTATATTTATAATAATATGTTTTTAGTACGGTACGCTTGAAGCAATTAGTAAATGATATTAGATAATATCACACCTTCGGTGTTTATTGGTTTTTCTTTGATCATGCCTTTGCAATAATATCATGCCTTCGGCATTTTTCCTACCCAATTAAATATGAAATGCGGCCTAAATTCAGCGGGTAAACTCGCGATGACTGAATTCTTTTGGCACTTTTGAGATTGCTTCGACCCGATACAATACTTAAACAGCAATATCGAGTCTCGCAATGACGAATACTTAATAACTGTCGTTGCGAATTTATCTACTGAAGGTAAACGAGTCCTCTCCATAGGAGTCTGGACGAGTGAAGCCCGCTTTACCCGTCAAAGATCATTATATTCCGTAGAATCCAATCTGTATGACCTCGTCGCTCAGACAAGACCGCCGAGCGGATTCTACGAACGAGGTCTCGCAAAGGCGGACAATCTAACCATCGATTTTTTACCATTGGGATTAATTCGACCCGATAATGTGTGATGACGGGGTACACATTAGGGGGATTCAGATATAACCAATTTTCCTAAATTGGTTTGTTTAGTATTTCTGAAGTTATGTCTATGTATATATGATGGATTCAGCAATAAATAAAACTATAATTGATGCCCCTTACCTGTTGTATATTCTGCCAGCTTTTCGTTTAACCATCGCTGAAGCAGCATAGTTGAAGAAATTCCCTCATCATTAGCAATTTGAAGTAACTGCTTTGCCGTATCACTTTTAACATTTATTACAAATGCACGTTTAAAAATATTTACTTCAGCCTCAACAGCTTTAACATCAGCAAGCTTTTCGCCCAGATCATTACTATCAAAGTAGTCAATCGCTGCCTCGTAGACTTTAAAGTCATCTCTTTTTTGTTTTAACATATAATCTTTTCTCTTTCTGCGCCATATCCCGTGCGCTAAGGATCATTATTTCTTTTATCCCCGGTTTATAAATGAATAATACGGCAAGATATCGTCCTGAATTTGTTCTTCCCAAAGCAACATAAACATCTTCATTTTTACGTTTTCCTTTTTCTAAAAATCTTATCTGCGGTAAATTATACAAAATTTCTTCCACTTCATCAATATTAACCTTATGCTTATATGCAATCTTTTCGACAATCTCGTCTATCCAAATAATACTTTCGAATTTTAACATTTTTCCCCTATGTTAAAAATTTCTTAACAAATTAAAAATATAGTTTTACAAACTCTTTTTATGGTTAACTAACGATTAAGCTAAAACATTTTTTTATATTTTGACTTGCCCACCTTCAGGTCTTGGGATAGAAGATCACGCCGGAATTTGGGACTTTAGCTCAAGAACAAATCAATTTGGCTAAAGCCAAACTATCTATTGATTTTAACCATCCCCGATACAAATATCGGGGCAATTCAAAAATATTTAAGTGTTACTCATCAGTACCCGGCTGCTGTTAATTTTTGTTTAATTTCCGAATGAAGATATTCGTTTTCCATAAGATACTTAACAACCTTATCCGCATTTTTATCTATGTTTGTTTCTTCGGTTGT
>CAZKUR010000192.1:0-3360 GCA_964556005.1 uncultured Ignavibacteriaceae bacterium
TATATCGATCAATACCGTATTTTAGTTCAACCTAATCTTGGTGTCGTTCCAATATCATTCGGATTCGGAGGAATCGGCGACATGACAAATCCAATTTTAATCACCAATGTTCGTGCGGCAGCGGGCGGTACTATGAATGTAATCGGCAAAAAATTCACGGGTTCCAAAATAGTAACTCACGGTATTACTTTTGACGTTGATAAGGCCGAAATAAAACCCCAAAGTATGGGCACATTGAATATGATTGTTAGAATTATGAAAAATAATCCGGGACTTAAATTTGAAATTGACGGGCACACGGATAACACAGGTAGTGAAGTTCATAATATGACTCTCTCTCAGCAAAGAGCAGATGCTGTAAAATCCCAACTTGTAAATATGGGCATTGATGGCTCCAGATTGACTACCAAAGGATTCGGCGATACAAAACCAATAGATTCAAATGATACACCGGAAGGGAAAGCAAACAACAGAAGAGTGGAGTTTGTAAAGGTATAAATTCATTTGCAGTTTGTTAAATAAATGCACATTTCAATATTGAAAAGATTTAATCCGGAAAAATTTTTAATTAGTGAGTAAAATGAAAAAAAATATTCTGCTAATTGCAGTGTTCTCACTTATTTCGTTGGTTACAAGTGCCGAAGCTATGTTTACTGGTAAATTTAAAAAAGCTGTAAACAGTACACATGAAAATGAAAGAGTACAAAATAATTATACAAGCGGGAATTCATTTTTTTGATAAAGGTTACGCCGGCGGTGATTGGTATACCGGTAATTAAGGAGATAAAATGCGATTATCAAAATCAATATTATTTGTTCTTGTTTTACTATTTGGCACTAATAGTGCAACTTTTTCTCAATCAAAGGCAAAAGCTAAAGAGACTGTTCAAGTAGTTACTAACCTAATGAAAAAGTGTGTAAATCATAGCTGGATGCTGTATGATATTCGTCTTAATGAAAAACCATTTATGAATTATAATGTGATTTTTAATGAAAACGCTTCCGGGAAAATGGACCCTTCAACTCTTGGCAAAAAAGATCAGTACTTCAAAGGAGATTTCGGGCTGGATCCCCGGTCTGAACTATCCAAGAAGCTTATTGATCCATTAGATAATGAATTTATAAGAATGTCTTCAGAAAAGCCTGAACCGGAGGACAGTATGAATGCAATCACAAAAAAAGAAAAAGAGATAGGTGGATATTACGTCTACGTTTACTTTAACAAGAAGAATATTGAGGGCAAACAGTTTACCGGCGCAAAAATTCCCGGCGCCGCGTTGGTAACAAAGATAAACCATTCTTTCAGGGATAGCTGTAACTGGAATAGCTATTTTATTGCTTTCGGCAACTGGAAAAATGCTACACAGAATTCGGCAGGATATACTTACAATTTTAAACATCATTCCGGGTCTCATAACATTAATAACGTGGTAGTGGTATTGACCGGGGTGGAAAACAGGATCCGGGAATTATTAAAAGGTGTTAAATGGGAAGAGCTGAATAAATTAGTTGATAATTGAAACACGCAGCAATTGTTCAAGGGAATAATATTATGAATTCAATAAAATCTAAAATTACTTTGATCTTTTTAATTCAGTTGTTCCTGTCCGGCTTAAATTTTGCGCAGTCGGTAAAGGAGCCAAGCCCAGCCGAAAAAAAATTACTAAACAAAGTTATACCGATCATACAGAGCGTACTGGATCAGTTCGGGAATAATGATTGGGAGCTTGACCAGGATTGGTATAACGGAGATCCTTTTGTGCCTGCCGATGACAACGGTACCGGACCGATAGGCTTAGATCAGAACTTTGAAAGAGACTATAAGGTTACTGAGAATTCCGACAGGTTCAACAATATTATAATGCCGCTATATGAGAAATCGCAGGTGCTGCAGGATAAAGTTGTTGTTAATATAAAAAAATATGAGAATAACCCATCAGCAAAAGCAGAGAAAGAATATGGTAAAAAGAGCCCCTTACTCGACAGCCTTGATGCTATAAATAATAAATTGGAAGAATTATCCGAACTACACGTTTACGCCTATATTAACAATCTGTATGTAAAAGGAAAACCGGTAAAGGACATAGACATCCCCGGCGCAGCAATGGTAACAAAAGAAAACAGAGGACATTTCGCACCGGATTTTTTTAAGAGCTATTACATAGCATTCGGCAACTGGAAAAGTGCAAAATGGAGTGATAGCCAAAAAGCATATTACTTCAAGTTTAAAGACACGCCGAAATCTTCCGTACAAAATATTGTGATTATTATGACCGGTGCGCAGGATAGAATGAAAGAATTAATGAAGACTATAGATTGGAGTGTGCTGAATAAAGCAATATTACAATAAATCAGATGTAATGAATAAGAAAATATGTATTCCCCAACATTAGATCACTACTTTAAAAAATTCATTAAATTATTAAAAATATTTTTTTGTACTCCTGCATCATACTGCCCTTTCTTAATTCATAGCAGAGCAAACCCCCCTAAAAATTTAGGGCACTTCTAAAAACTAACAATTATAAGTGATATAATTTTCAAATCCATTTTTTCAAAATAAACGGGAAATATTTCACAGATTATTTTCGTTTGTTCTCCTAATTTTATAGGAGCAACTAAAGCGGAAAAGAACAGACCTTTTTTAACGAGCACTGCAAAGTATCCTTTGAAGATTTTTTTCTTTGTTTTTTTTAGTTAACATTAAAGAAGGTAAAGACTTAAAATGACAAACCTGGTTTAACACGCTTATATTGTTAAAAAGAGTTGAGCCTACCTACGCTAAAGCTTCGGTAGGTAAACCTTTTTTCGTTGAAATTAGGATTGGTAGGCAGGCGAAACTGTTTTTCTTATTACAAATAAAATGAATTATTGAAAAGTTAAAAAATTTTTTGCGGATACTTGGATCAAGTAATTTTTGGTAGAATAATTAAGACAAAGATTTTTATGACTTTTTTAAGATTTTTCTTGAGTATTAAAAAATAAAGTGATAAATTATAAAATGATAATATGAAAATACCCACAAACATTTTCTAATTATAGGGTTTGGGATGATACCTTGATAACATGGTGGTAAGATTAAGCCGAGATGACTGCAAAAAATAATAATATGCACTTATTAAATTGAAGATGATATATGAGAATTTTATTCGCAACTACGTTCCAGACAATTTATCTTAATTTAAATCTAAGTCTTTATTATTTAATGACTTTACGTTAAAAATGGAAATCTATCTTAGATTATTTATCCGAAAAAAATTCTTGAATATCAGCCGGATTAAGGCTGGTAATTCGGCTTAAGTAAACGTTATACCCATAATTATTCAAAGAATTATATTTGAATATCTTACTTAATTATAA
>CAZKUR010000193.1:0-3344 GCA_964556005.1 uncultured Ignavibacteriaceae bacterium
CTGCCGCTCGGGTAATCAAACTCTTTGGTTTTGGTGTTGACAAGGACATACTGACCGGTTTGCTCACCATAGTAGATTTCCGGCCGGGTGATGGATAAGACATTTGAGCTGGGAGGAATGTTTTGCACAATGAGATTCGGCATGCCGTTTTCCGCGATTTCGTTTACAGGGCTCATGACCAGGCCATAACCGTGAGTGTATTTCATATGGATATTGAGCCATGTTTGTGCGCGGGGAGGAAGCTCCGAAGCGGGTAATTCCCTGGCAGCAAGAGCCACTTCCATATACTTCCCCTTGAAATGATACCGGTCCACGTCAACATATTGGAAATTGTAATAAAGCCGGATTTCCTGTAATTGTCTGTAAGTGTCGATCAACGGCCTGGTATCCCAGAGCCTGATGTTGTGAATTGTGGAGTCGTTCGTCTTCATTTCGGCATAGGTCATGGGCTGCCCCACCGGGAAAGGTTTTTCTTCAACCTTATTCAACCCGAATCCCAGACGGGTGAATTTTATGTTATTGAGAATATAAGGCGTCTCCTTTGTCAGCTCGCTGGGCTTAACCTCGTATTGTTCAATCAGACTGGGATAAATCCATGAAAAACCTATGAGAACGGCAAAAAAGACCCCGACCGAATAGAGAACGTATTTCCACTTATTAAAGAAAGGCACCAGAAAGAAAAGAATCGCAACTATCAGGGATGTGATCAATACGATCCAGTACGCAGGAATTTGTGCATGGACATCGGCGTAGGAGGCGCCGTATGCCACACCTGAACCCGAATACATCAATTCGTAGAGTTTTAGTCTGAAAACCAGTGCGATCCCCAGAAAAAACAATCCACCCAGTACCGCCAGATGAGACCGCGCTTTCTGGTTGATATAATAGCGGTTTCCCTGGAGGCCGACAGCCTGGTCCATGAAATAAGAAGTTGCAACAGTAAAGGAAATAATGACTACAGAGTACAAATACCACCCCTGCAAAAAATCATAGAGCGGCAGACGGAAAACATAGAAACCCGCATCCTTTGAAAAAATCGGATCGGCGATCCCGAATTTGGAGGCATGCATGAACTCCAAGAATGTTTGCCATGCGCCGGATGCCTGTGAACCCATGATGTATGAAAAGAACAGGATAATCGCCGCCCATGAATATTTGGCGAATCTATCACTGAAAACGAGGTCGGAAATTCTGATAGGCTGCTCGTCCGAATGCTCTTTCAACGAGCGGGTATAGCTTCCGCGTTTTCTTGCAATGGCAATGTTCCACCAGGCAAAAAAGCCAAATACAAGGAAGAAGATACAAAACAACATGATCTTTGCCCACAGGATCGTGGTAAATACTGCACCGTAACCCAATCTAAGAAACCACAGCCAGTCGCCGTAATATCCCACAAAGAAGGAGAATATCACTAGGAATGCTATGATAAGAATGGCAATTGAGACAAGTATTAATTTTTTTTTCATGATAAATTTCCTTTTCGGTTCGGTCCGTCGTGTCCAGGGCCGGTAATGTATATTGCATTAATATTTTTCTTTTTGATAAGACGATTTAAATGGACATAAATAAAATTGAGTCCCTGGGTCGTTCCCCAATGGCCTAAAAGTCTTGGTTTGGTGTGTTCGAGTTTTAACGGTTCCTTTAATAGAGGATTATCGTATAAATAAATTTGTCTAGTTGAAATATAATTTGCAGCACACCAATAAGCATTTATCTTTCTTAATTCTTCATCCGTTAACGGATTAGCATTTTTCATAATTTTTCCCCTCCTGCATTTAATTATTTCTTTGATTATTTAAAATTTCAAATAGCATTTTAATAAAAACAATTTTGAAATCAGTGTTTAATAAAATTAGAGGGAATAAAAGAAGAAATTAAAATGCACAGAATTATGGACCGGCTAAAAATTATAGTCCGGCTGAAATTTTATTTTCGTTTTGGTAATTAATATTTGAAGAAGTCTTTCGGTCGAAACGGAAGGAAAGATCTTTTCCCTTAAGTAAAATTATATGATGATAAAAATAATATTTCTTATCATATTCACCATCTAAGTACATTTTATATGCCCAGTCCTCGGTGCATCAGAAATTTCTCACTAACTCCCTGCTAATCGTATTTATAAGTTTAAACAAAAGTAATTAATTTTCATGAACATCAGATTAAGTGTTGAACTGGAACACATAACAGGTATATCTGTTTAAAATAGTTTTTATGTAGTGGTTGACCAAAAAGTAATTTTGTCATCACGAACGAAGCCTGCCTATTCCCGAAAGCTTTCGGGATTCGCGCTGGCAGATGAAGTGATTTCATTTTTGAATTAAAAGAAAGAATGTCCGCACTAGGCGAGATCTCGTCCGCCCTTTGGGCGAGACCTCGTCTTTGACGGGCATAGCGGACTTCACTCGAGGATTCGTTACTAATGACAAGTTTTTTTAACAGTCATTGCGAGTCATACTTTCCTTCGTTTTCACGTTGTAAGTATGACGAAGCAATCTATAATAAGTATTACTCAATTCTGTTGAGATTGCTTCACCGCGATTTTAACTTCCAAATGCAGTTGAATCGCGGTTCGCAATGACAATTGATATGATTTTTACTTTATTAAATAATGGCTACCCGCAATGCATAGAAAATTGTCATTCATTTGATAAATAAATGCATGGCTTTTTTCAGTAATTCGTAATGACTTTTCTCTTCTTTTTGGTCAGCCATTAAGAAATAAGCAACTAAATTAAAGATCAATTTTTCTTCTTCATGAATTCATAAACAGATGAAAAATCAAAGTTGCCCATTCCTTTTCTATCAGCCAAAGCAAAAATTTCTTTTGCTGCATTTACTGTCGGAAGAGAAACAATATTTTCGTACCCGGTTGTCGAAACCAATTGTAAATCTTTGTACATCCATTGAAGTGGAAAATCGGGTTCATAGCTACCGGTTTCCATTTTATTTCTTTTATATGATAAAAACGGCGGCGCTGAAATACTGCCGATCATTATATCCATTATTTTTTCTTTTTGAATTCCGAGAGATTCACCAAGAATAACGGCTTCCGAAAATGCGACCATGTTAACACCGAGCATTAAATTGAAAATCATTTTTGCTGAAGTTCCCATCCCAACTCCGCCCATGTGGTTAATTGCTTTTCCCATTATTTCAAATAACGGATTTGCCTCATCCAAATCTTTTTTATCTCCTCCGACAAAAAAGACCAATTCGCCTTTTTCGGCAGGCATTCTCGTTCCGCCGACAGGCGCATCCATAAATCTAATATTTAATTCCTTGGCTTTTTCATTCATTTCTTTTGAAAAGGAAGGATTAACAGTTGTGCAATCGATCCAGAGTGA
>CAZKUR010000194.1:0-3249 GCA_964556005.1 uncultured Ignavibacteriaceae bacterium
TGGTTACTTTAACGGGTGTAATCAAATTTATTACTTTCAACATTATGTATGTGAAAATAAAACAGTATGCACCAACAGCGATAACGGAAACTAATTGTTTAATAAAAAATTCCCATGAACCACCGATAAACAATCCGTTAACTGTTACCATCGGATTTACTGCGTTGGAGGCGAAAAGTCCCAGCATAATGATACCAATAGTGCCGCCAACACCGTGAACACCCCAGACATCGAGAGCATCGTCCCAGTGGAGCTTGTTCTTTAATGCAACGGCATAGTAACAAACAATTCCGGAGACAATTCCGATTATTACGGCATCACCAACAGTGACGAAACCTGCAGCCGGAGTAATAGTAGCTAATCCCGCAACCGAACCGGTCAGCAGACCTATAAACTTCGGTTTCTTTTCGAGTATCCAGGCTAAAAATAACCATGTAATTGCAGCAAAAGAAGCAGCAACGTCTGTATTTAAAAATGCTGTAGCAGTAACGGCATCTACTCTTAATTCACTGCCCGCATTAAAACCGTACCATCCGAACCAAAGAAGCCCGGTACCTAAAGCAACAAGAGGAAGGCTGTGCGGCCCTCTTTCTTTTACATTTCTTTTTCCGACGTAAAATACCGAAGCCAATGCCGCCATACCTGCGCTTGCATGGACGACGATTCCGCCTGCAAAATCCAAAACACCCCATTCAGCTAAAAGTCCGCCGCCCCAAACCATGTGAACCAGCGGGAAGTAAACACAAAGCAACCACAATGTTAAAAATATCATATAGGCAGGGAAGCGTACTCTATTTGCAAATGCGCCTGTAATTAGAGCCGGGGTAATAATTGCAAACATCATCTGATATGCAACGAATACATATAACGGAATTTGATTGTTGCCAGTAAAAATCGAATGCAGGCTTGTGCCTGATAAAAACGCCATATTAAGGTTGCCGATAACTCCGCCGCTGCCTCCGCTGAAACAAAGTGAGTAGCCTACGGCGTACCAAAGAACCGTTGTCCATCCTAATGAAACGAAACTTTGGATCATAATTCCGAGAACATTTTTTCTTCCTACAAGTCCCCCGTAAAAAAATGCTAAACCAGGCGTCATAAGCATGACGAGGCTGGTTGCAATCAGCATAAAGCCGGTACTGCCGGTATCGAACATTTTTACCTCCTATTTTTTTTGAGCCATTGAAGCTGATTAAAAAGAATTTTTTAACAACATGAGCAAAACTTGTCTTTGCCGCAGTTGCTTTTTTCAGCCATACAAAATGATCTTAATCCTAAAGTAAAAAAGATTGCATCGTCCAATCACTCCTGCTAATAAACCCGGGCCTCATGTGACCTGGCATTTTATAGACCGGATGAAGTAATCTCTATTTGCGAGAAATATAAACATAGGATTGCTTCACTCGAGGACTCATTCGCAATGACTTTTTCTTAATCAGCTTCCCTAAAATAATTTATTAAGATTAATTATTTTTTTTATTCATGATTCTTTATTATCAGTCGATGATTGTTCATAAAGAAATTCCAAAAACCAAAAACGATGTTTCCGTATGCGGATTAAGAATATAGCTGCAATAAACCGGTAATGAAAAACTATCAGTGATCTTTACCGATTTTAAAACCCTTATTCCGGCGTTGATAAAATTGAATTTATCCGTTCCATAGTAACCCGGATTATCCTTACTGCCAGCTGCAGCTCCAGCAAACAAACCAATATTTATTTCATGAATTGAAGCGGAATAATCTGCTTGGAAATAAGCATTGTGTCCTTTGTCGTTGTAAATATTTACATACCCGCTTAAGCTTACGGGAAAAGATCCCGGTCCGGCAACAGTTAAACCAGCTTCAACCGTGTGAGCTCCCGGTCCGTTTGCATTATCATAATTATTAAAATTGCCTATCTTAATTCCGGCATTGGGAAAATAATAATCTGTAAATAAAGCAGTTATACTTACAGCATCTTTTAATTCGAGGGAATAGCTGAGCCATGTATCGATTTCCTGTCCTGCCGCATAATTTTCATCGTTTGAATTGAGATGAGTCAGTACGGATGAACCCCAGAAACCAAATTGCAAACCGGAATATTTAAGTGAAATGTAAGGCTGGATATTCGGCTGATCGTTTACATTGGCTCCGCGCCAGATATAAAGGCTTACAAGATCGCCGCCGGCATCAACTGAAAAATTTTGCGTTTGTGCCGGAATATTATTTACCCCGATAATTATAATTAAAATGAAAATTGTTAGGATTTGTTTCATCTTCATAATCTTCCCTGAATGGTTTTTAGAATTTGAATAAATCAACTTCCGCAAAATTTGTAAATCCAGCGGATGTTTAATAATTATTTGCAACGAACGCGGCAAATTTGTCTTAAACGATTTGATTTTATTTTATAATCGTTCACAGTTTTTATCGTGGAATTATTTAGTTTTGGTATAACTTAAAAAGTTTTTGAGTAATTTCTTGATAAAAATTTTAGTTATACAGGATAATGAAGAAATTATAAAAGAGATAGATTCTATCCTGCCTAAAAAGGAGTTTGAAATATATTACTCTCATAATATGCAGGATGGTTTGGAAATTTCCCTTCGTTACTTGCCTAACTTGATTATATTCTGCGTGGATAACGATGATGTCAGTGTTGAAGTGCTTTCTAAACTTACCATCGAAGAAAAAACATCATCAATTCCGTTGATTGTTATTTCAAAGAATAATTCTTTTGAACAAATGCGAACCTTTATGGAATTAGGTGCCGATGATTATTTACCTGTTGAGCTAATGAAAAAATCGTTGAGAGCATCCATTAAGAAAAGATTAGATAAGCTCAGTAGGTTAAAGGAAAGTATAAATAGTCAATTAAATTCTTTTGTAGAGGAATCAGCAAAACCGAAAAGAGATGATCATATTCTTGTGAAGATAGGGAACAAGCTTAAGCTTGTTAAGTTTGCTGAAATTGTTTGCATAACCGCACTTAAAGAGTACAGCAAAATCACCACAAAAGAAAATTGTAAAATTGTAATTAGGAAGTCATTAAAAAATTGGATTAATATTCTACCTGCAAAATCTTTTTTACAAATCCACCGTGCAACAATAATTAATATAGATTATATAGAAAAAATTGTTAAAACCAACGAACGAACCTATACGGTTCATCTTAAAAACATTCCAGAAACTTTCGACTTCAGCCAGAGATATACTAATATTATGCGCAGGACATTTCCATCATAGTTTTTTAAAATAACATCTTCC
>CAZKUR010000195.1:0-3237 GCA_964556005.1 uncultured Ignavibacteriaceae bacterium
GCTTTAAAATAAACAACCCAGTGTTGGGGAAACACTGGGTGCAGCCCGTGACCATCAAAGGGCAGGGGAGAACCCTTTGAAAGGGCTAAACTTTTTGACCAAAACTATTCTAACTTAATATTGTTTCGTTAATAAATCAAAAAAGATACTGTGATCTATAATACCGGTTATATCTTTGAAAGCTGTTCAACTATTATTCATGTTTAAAACTCTCAATCAATAGCTCAGCAATGTTAATTCTTATTTGAAAAGTATATCATTTATTTGATTGAAACTTATGTCAGTGTTCAATTCAAAAAAATGAATAAGATCACATGTATAGTAATACTCCCCAACAATTCATGAAAGCAAGTATTATTTCTTTGATGCTAACTTCGTTATAACCGAGTTCCACCATTCTGCATTTACTATCGCATATTTAGCCTTCTGCCGGGGATCAAACATAGCTGAAACATCTTTTTTTGCTTTTGTTAAATTTTCTTCGCTCGGGTTGGTTTTATAGGTTGTTAAAATTTCTTCAACTCTTGTAACCTGGGCATCAGTTAGTAATAACTTCTGCTGCAATTTGGTTGCAAGTTCGGTTACTTTTTTATCAAGCTTTTTAACGTCCTTTGTGCTTTCCTGGGCAAACGAAATATTAATACTCAGAAATATTATAATTACAGAGAAAATGAAAATGCCTGAAATATTTCCTTTTTTTAGTTTCATTTTGATCTCCTTAATAATTAGATATATTGTTATAAAAACTACCACTATAATAATGTAATGTCAATGATATAAAGAGCATTTAACATAAACTTATTACATCAATTAGCTTACCGGAATTTTTACTGCAAAATTTATTTTTTTTAACATAAAACTTCTGCATTAAATTTTACCATGTAACCTTTACTGGACGATTTTATAATATAGTATACAAATCTATAAATATTTTCGGCATTTTCGATATTCTAATAATTTTAGTATTATTTCATTTTTCGGTATTTTTACCTTTTATTAATATATCTTGTGATTTGGAAGAAGCTTTAAAATTAATTTATTCGTTCGCGGAAAAATTAAAAGCCGGAAATTTAGAGGTTAGCTTACCTGTTAAAGGCGATTATTTTTATGAAATTCAGATTGTAAAAGGCAGTGTAAAACTTAAACTTAGAATTTACTTCGGGAAAAAGGGATTGAAACCAGTTATCCAGGGGAACAAGGATTCCGGTCTATTCAAAGAAGTTAATGAAATTATAACCGGGCAAAGTTCTTTACTCTTTGATGATAAGAATAAATTGGATGAGCCTGAAAGTTATATCGGAACCGATGAATCGGGAAAGGGAGATTATTTCGGACCTCTGGTAGTCGCCGGTGTGTTCGCCGGTTCTGCAGCTTTGTTGCAATTAAAAAGTATTGGTGTAAAGGATAGTAAATTACTTAGTGAATATTCAATAAAGAATTTATCCGGCAGTATAAAAAAAATTGTTGGAAAGAATGGATATAATATTTTAGCGGTAAACCCGCCAAAGTATAATGAGCTTTATACGAAAATAAAGAATGTAAATAGGCTCCTTGCATGGGGACACGCAAAAGTAATCGAGAATATTCTTGAACTAAGTTTGGCCGATACTGTAATTAGCGACAAATTCGGAGATGAGAAGCTGATATTGAGTTCACTTCAAGAAAAAGGAAGAAATGTTTTGCTTCGACAGGAAACTAAAGCTGAAAAATACACTGCTGTCGCAGCCGCATCAATTTTAGCAAGAAATACATTTGATGAGTGGTTTAATACACAGAAAACAAAATTAAAGTTGGATATCCCGAAAGGTGCTTCAGGTAGCGTAGAAATTTTTGCAAAACAGATCAAAAATAAATACGGAGAAAGTTTTTTAGTGAATATTGCGAAACTTCATTTTAAAACAACAAAAAAATTATAAGATTGATTCAATTTTATTAAAGAAAGAAAATGGTAGTGATGTCAAAAGTTAGAAGAATAGGTTTGCTCACAGGCGGCGGCGATTGCCCCGGTTTAAATGCAGTTATTAGAGGTGTTACAAAACCGGCACAGGATTACGGAATGACGGTCTTCGGAATCCAGGATGGTTTTGAAGGATTTGTTGAAGGCAGGGCAAAAGAATTACAGGATACTGATGTATCCGGAATACTCTCAATAGGCGGTACGATTTTAGGATCATCCAACAAAGGTGATCCTTTTCATTGGCCAAACAATAAAGACGGCCAGATCGAGATAACAGATAGATCATATTCGGTATTGAAAAATTATCAGGCATGGGATCTCGATGCAATTATTGCCGTCGGCGGCGACGGCACTATGCACATCTGCAATAGTCTTTCACAGCTTGGGCTAAATATTATCGGCGTACCTAAAACAATAGATAACGATCTTGAAGCAACAGATGTAACATTTGGTCATGATAGTGCGGTTTATGTAGTTACAGAAGCTCTAGATAGATTGCATACAACAGCATCATCACATCATAGGGTAATTGTAGTAGAAGTTATGGGCAGGTATGCAGGCTGGATTGCGTTAAACGGAGGATTAGCAGGCGGTGCCGATATAATATTAATTCCTGAGATTCCATTTTCGTGGGAGAAAGTGTACGATAAAATTCTTAAAAGACAATTAAAGGGAAAACGTTTTAGTCTTGTTTGTGTTGCTGAAGGAGCAAAACCGGAAGGCGGCGAAATGGTTATAAAAGGAGAGGATATTAGGAGGCATGATCCAAGGCAATTAGGAGGAATTGGTGCTGTAGTTGCACAAAAAATTGAGGAAAATACCGGGCGCGAAACAAGGGTTACCGTACTAGGGCATTTACAAAGAGGCGGAACTCCCACTCCTTATGATAGAATATTGTCGACTAAATTCGGAGCGTTTGCAATTGATTTAGCTTCGCATAAAAAATTCGGCAGGATGGTTGCGCTCAAAGGAACGGATATTAAACATGTAAAAATCGAAGATGCAATATCCCGTCAAAAGCTGGTTAGGCCGGATCACCAATCAGTAACTGCCGCCAAAGCTGTAGGCATATCCTTCGGAGATTAATTTCTGAATTTTTACATGTAAACTTATTTGATTTTACACACCGCATGGCATATATTTAAGATTGCTTTTTTAAGTTTTATTGTTAATTTGTAGACCAAATATTTTTGTTCTTTTATATCATTCGGGGTCGTAGTTCAGCTTGGTTAGAACGCCTGCCTGTCACGCAGGAGGTCGCGAGTTCGAGTCTCGTCGGC
>CAZKUR010000196.1:0-1172 GCA_964556005.1 uncultured Ignavibacteriaceae bacterium
TTTATTTCATTCCCGTTAAACCGAAGCGGGTTTTTATTTTCTTCCATAAAATTAGACTTGAAAACTTTCTTAGGAGTTTCCGGCAAAATCAAAGTTGCTTCCGATCCTTTGCCGTTTGAATCGTACCATTGAAAAACAATCGCATTTGAATTTAAAGCTTTCTTTACGCTTGTTAAAATTAATCCGTCGCCTTCTAATTTAATAAAAGAACCTTCCGGTTTGAGCGAACCTTTATGAACTGAATTTTCTTTTACAATTAAAGGCTGATTAAAATCATAACCTTCTTCAACGGTTCCTGCTTCCTTCCAATTACCGGAATGAGGATAAAGCGAATATTCGATCGAATGCTTTCCCATATCGGTTGTCGGATCAGGCCATTTTGGTGAACGCAACAAAGATAATCTCATAACGTTATCTTTAATATCGTAACCGTACTTGGAATTATTTATTAAGCTGACACCATAATTTCCATCCGACAAATCCGCCCACTTTTCGGCAGGAACTTCGAATCTTGCTTTTTCCCATTTTGTTTTTCTTTGCGTTGATCTTTGAATAGAACCGTAGGGTATTTCATAAGTTGCCATTGTATCTTCAACTGCAACCGGGAAAGCAACTTTCAGCATTGTATGTTCTTCCCACCAATCGACATCTGTTTTAAAATCTATCCTGTCAATACCTTTATATAAAATTATATCCTGAGTGAAAAAAGAAGACGGAAAATTTTCAGTCGGAAAATCTTTTTGAACTCCGGGTTTTAAATAATCTCGGTACAATCTAACAACAACTCTAACCGGACCGTTTTCAACTACTTCTGCTTTTTTGAAATGAGATGGATATTCAACTCCGGTTAAACCGATATTCCATGCATCCCACTGTTTCGGCTTATCTTCAAGCAGTTGAAGTTTGTTTCCCTCGGATGTTAAAATTTCTTTATTATTTTTCTTATCATAAATGCTGCTGATCCAACCGGTAGTGGTATCAATTTTTATTTTGAAAAATTCATTCTCTAACCCGGTTATCGAAACATTCAAACCGCTTTGTTGATTTTGTGATTTCTCTTTCTTTAACACATAAGTTTTATAACCTAATGAAGGAACATCTTCAGCAATGAAAATAATTTCATTTGTTAATCTGTCTACCGGAACTATCTGCGAAGGAATTTCTTTTCCGTT
>CAZKUR010000196.1:1272-3209 GCA_964556005.1 uncultured Ignavibacteriaceae bacterium
AACTTTTCAGCTTCGGTTAAAAGATTTTCACATTTGCGGTTGTATTTTTTTATTGCACTGTGAGAGGTGTACGTTCCTCTGTGGTATTCAAGATAAAGCTCATCATCCCAGGTTGGAATATCTTTCAAGTCCTGTTTTTTCAGCCAGCTTAAATATTCATCGGCAGTTCCGTATTTTATATTCGGATAAATATCGAGAGTTTTCAGATGCGCAATTCTTTTTGTCATTTCGATGGAAGGGCCGCCGCCGTGATCGCCCAAGCCGAATAATACCAGCATATTTCTGAAACCGGTATTTGCTTCGAACTGCCTCATCCAATCGACCAATTGAAATGCCTGGGTAATTGTATTCACATAATCGAATGGAAAATAAGAAAGTATTTTTGAACCGTCGGGAGATTCCCACCAGAAAACTCTGTAAGGAAAAACGTTCGTATCGTTCCAGCCGATTTTCTGCGTAATGAAAGCATCGATTCCCGCGTTTTGATAAAACATCGGCATGTTCCAATTATATCCGAATGAATCGGGATTCCAGCCTAAATCAACATCGACACCTAAATTCTTTTTGAAATAATCTTTTGCATAAAGAATCTGCCTGTCCCACGAAACACCGCTCGGTAAATTGCAGTCCGGTTCAATCCACATTCCTCCGACAACTTCCCACTTCCCTTCTTTAACTTTTTGTTTTATCTCATTGAAAACTTCGGGATATAAGTCTTGCATCCATTTATAATATTGGGCTGCACTTTGAGTGTAGGTTAAATCCGGTTCCGCTTTCATTATATTGAACACGGACGAAAAAGTATTCCGGCAGACCTGGATTGTCTCAAGATACCGCCACAGCCATGCTGCATCTATATGAGCATTTGAGTCGAAGAACAAAGTAAATTGCTTAGCAAATTTTTTAACAGGTTCAAGTTTGGCTCTAACTTCATCCAGTGATTTTTCAAATGTTTTAACATCGCCGTTTCTCAGTGCATCTACATCCACCTTTGTACATTCATTCTGAAGAAGATCATTTAATTTTATTTTTTCACTTCTGCTGATTTTTGATTTATCAATTCCCGGATCAACTTTAACTCTTGCGTTCGTCTGGTAAGTATCGAAGCTTAATAATTTTTGCCCGGTACGAATGCTCATAGAAAAATCTTCAACTTTTTGCCTCAGCGGCTGTGAGCTTTCAATATCAAGCTGTGCACGAATTAATCTTAACGGGCCGCCTGTATTTATTGCTTTTATAGCAACTACAAATTTTTCACCCGGCTTTGCATCTTTAGTAAGGACAAATTCACCATCCCAAGGAAAATAACCTTTGCCTTCACCGTTGATCCACATGTAACCGTAATCGTCGACTGAAACTAATAATTTAACAGTTCCTTTCACCGGCTCACCAAGAAATGTTTTCGGCAGTTCAATTACTTTTCGCAGCCAGCATGAATCGTCATAATTTTTTTCATCGAGAGATAAAGTTCCCCACGACGAATCATCAAAATTCAAATCATAAGGATTTCCATTTAATTGAACATTCTTGCTGAGGTTTGGACTGATCTTCCAATTGTCGTAAGAATAATTTGCAAGCTGTTCCAAATTTTCAACAAGTTTATCTACATTGGATTTCTCTGTTACTTTGTTTGTAGAATTAGTTTGCGCCATAATAAGTATGGGAAAGAAAATGAAAAAAAAGAAGTAGAATAGTTTCATATTTGTTTTTAAGTTTTAATGAAAAATTATTTTGCTAATATTAATATTTTAAGTTAAATAAAGTTTTAAAATACGAGATTTCGAGAAGAATTGTTATCAAAATATTTCTAAAAATTATTAATTGGTTTAAATATTTTTCTCCTTAAAAAAACTTTGTGAAAAAATTATTTTGAAGGGAATTTTTTTTTGAGTCGTTGTCTTTAATAAAATTTCGTTCTAACTTTAAAACAAGGGTGA
>CAZKUR010000197.1:0-3112 GCA_964556005.1 uncultured Ignavibacteriaceae bacterium
TGAAGCAAATGAGGGACCGTATGGACCGCTGGATGCGTGAGACCAACGATCCGCTCTTGCGCGGGCCAGTCCCGGCGCCGAAGGGCGCCAAGATTACGGATCCCAACGCCATCTCTCCTCACGGCCCGGCGACGATTGTGAGCTAACTTCAATGGGTTCGCTTGTTCGTTTATTCCAAAGGCGAACAGGCGAACCTTTCTCTGGTGATACCCTCTCAGTGTTTCGATGCGCCCAACTCCTATTTGCTTTCAAGATAGAGTTTAAAGATGCGGCGCTGCATTGGGTCATCTGACTTTCCGCCGGATTGAATCACAGCTTCCAAGCCTTCAATCAGCCGATTTGCCGCAATTTGATATTCCTGATTGGCCGCTGCCTGGGAAGGCTTGGGCAGCAGAGCGATCTTGCCTTCGGCAAGCATTGCACGGCGCTTGTGGATGACCTTGACGGCGGCGATGGCCAGTTGCGTGTGAGCCGCCACGTAGGTTTCATCCAGTCCCGACGATTGGAGTTTGCGGTAAAAGGATTCGAGGCGCCTGGCTTTCGCATCGAGAGAGCTCAGCCAGCGGGGAGTTTTCTGGTTTGCTGCGCGCTCGGTTGCCGGCGGCGAGGGAGCGGCGGGAATCGGGCGGAGCTTTCCATGCCCAAGAGAAATAACGATGTGAGCCGACTGGGGAGTTTGGGCATAAGGAAGAAAAACAGTCCGGCCTGTGAACTGTTTCCAGGCGTGGCCGTTAACCGTGACGCCGGTGATTGCGCCGCGTCCGGCGGTTGCCAGATACAGTTCCTTATCTCCAAAGCGGATTGGATCGGTCTGCTTGAGTTCAGTGATTCCCGGAGGAATGTGAGGCACGAGGGTCAGGCCGGCGGCGCTATATTCATACTCAAACAGGCCGCGAATAAAGGCTGCGGCGGGGCCGAACGCGTCATAAGTCAGGTTGACAGGCTGTTTGGGCTGGTAGACGGCGTTGCCGAAGTCGGTGAGCGGATTGTCCATTCGGAAGCGCCGGGCGAAGGTGAGCAGTTTTTCCATGGAGCGTTCCGCGTCTTGATATTTTCCCAGCCGGTAGTACGCCATGATGGCCCGTGCTTCCTCGGTTGACCATTCTCCCCCATTGACCCACTCGCCAAAGCGCCAGATGCTTTTTGTGGGCGGCACCGTCATGTCATCGAGCGAGGGATAGTTGGCAATTAAAAAGCCATAAGGGCGCAGGCCTGGAATGGAAGCGATCTTGTCATAGATCTTTTCGGCCTGGGCTCGCCCCACAATGCGAAAACAGATCGCGTCAATATTGGGGCTGGAGGCAAAATAGCCGTGGCGCGCGGCGCCGTAGACCCCGTGCCGGACGCCGTCCGGGTCAAGTGACTTGATGAAGTAGCCCTCCCGGGTTGTGAGCAGTGGGAGTCCTTTCCGTGCCAGGTTGCGCCGCTTGGTGTAGAGCTTGACCTTGGCGGTTGCCCCGGCAAGCTTTTCGAGTTCGATCAGGCGGTTAAGCGCCGCAATGTAGGTGATGGAAAGCCCTGCAAGGTAGGCTTTGCGGAAGGTTCCGTCGGGCTGCCGCCAACCGGCGTAGCTGGGCGCCAGCAGATTTGCCGCAGGTCCTGCCAGGAAGAGGTTGTTCTTGGGGTCCCGCCGGGTATTCAGGAAATTTGCTGAGCGCTCCAGCAGTGGCAAGTAATGGTTGATTGCCTTCTGACTCCGGCTGATGAGCAACAGTTCGGATTGCAGCACGACGCCGGCGGCGGTAAATTCGAGCCCCCAGTCGTGAATTTTAATGCGGCCGTCTCCCTGCTTGTAAACGATGCAGCCGGGCCTGGCCGCATCGCACAACTGTCCGTCGGGCGCCACCCAATTGATTCGCGGGATGCCGGGACAACCTTGGCGCTTTCCATTGCCCATCTGATCAAACCAGAGATTTTGCGAGTTCTGGAGAAAGGTCAGAAAGGGTTGGTGCAAAAAGGGGAGAGCCGTGTAAGTGGTTCCGTAGCTGTTTTGAATCCACCACATGTTCCAGGTTGGACCTTCCACCATTCCATTCCATTCCGGCGTATAGAGCATGGACAAATTCTGGAGTTGAGGATCTGGTTCGAACATCCGGCGAGCTGTTTCGAGCAGCCGCAAGTAGTGCACGTTCCCGCAACCTTGAAAATGTTTGCCCGTGAAACATGGACGGGCGGCTGCTTCAGATGGAAGGGCCATGACGGCCGCCAACACGACGCCAGTCAAGAGTTTTAAAACAGATCGGGTTCGGATTGCCATTTGTGCTCCGTGGTGCTGCCGTAAGATTTAAGATTGAAGTGTGCTCTGCGCCGGAACATTCTCCACTCAAGTGTGGTGACAAGCACCGTCGGGATCACGCTCTGATACGGAATCAGCGAAAACTCCCACTTGTGCGATAATCCCCTTTTAACTTGCTTCAGGTCAAAAGATAAAGGAGTATAATCCTTTTTTCAACGCGGCGAAATAAAGATTGCATGGGCTTGCGGGCAGAACACGGACGGCAGCTTTTCGCAAGAAGGAAGGCGCGATCATTCCGAAGTAACGCTGATGGAATACGGTAAGGCATCAGACCCCTTGCCGCTATTCGGTCGCGAACTCACCGTTATTGCAAAGGAGATGAAATATGCGACAAAGTTCGATGACGAGGCGGGACTATTTAAAGCTCCTGGGAGCAAGCGGGGCGATGGCAGCCATAGGCCCAAGCGTGGCCTGTACGCCCGCGCAAAAGCAGGTGGCCAAGCGCGCTTCAGAAGAGCCGGGCGAGCCGGCCTCTGCGGTTGCTGATCGAGCGCGGAGGATGCAGTGGTGGCATGCGGCGAAGTTTGGGATGTTTATTCACTGGGGACTTTATTGTGTTGTTGGCCAGCACGAATGGGCGATGGAAGATGAAGGTATTCCGATTCCGCAATACGAGTTGCTGGCCAAGCACTTTAATCCCAAGCCTAATGCAGCTCGTGCCTGGGCGAAGTTAGCCAGGCAGGCGGGTCAGAAATATATGGTGATGACCACCAAGCACCACGAAGGCTTCTGTATGTTTGATTCCAAGCTGACCGATTACTGCGCGCCTCGGCAGGCCTGCGGGCGCGACCTGGTGCGGGAATACGTGGAGGCGGC
>CAZKUR010000198.1:0-3069 GCA_964556005.1 uncultured Ignavibacteriaceae bacterium
TTTCAAAGGTTCTTTCAGAAAACCGGGATAAAATTTTTATTGCAACCAAATTCGGTTTTAGGATTAAAGAGGGAATTAAAAATTTCAAAAGTATGGATGATGCATATCTGGATTGTTCACCTGTGTACATCAAAAAAGCTGTTGACGCAAGTTTAAAAAGATTAAAGATTGATACAATCGATCTTTATTATGCTCATCGAGTCGATCCGAAAGTGCCGATAGAAGAGACTGTCGGGGCAATGTCTGAACTCGTTAAACAGGGTAAAATCCGTTATATAGGTTTATCGGAAGCTTCCGCAGATTCCATTCGAAGAGCCAATTCGGTTCATCCGGTAGCCGCATTGCAAAGTGAATACTCATTGTTAACAAGAGATATCGAAAAAGAAATTCTGCATGCTTGCCGCGAACTTGGAGTATCCGTTATCCCGTTTAGTCCGCTGGCCCGTGGATTAATTACCAATACCGTAAAAAGAGAAGACCTGCCGGAAAATGATTTTCGCAAAAGCCTTCCCCGTTTCGATGATGAACATTGGCAGAACAATAAAAGCTTAGCTGAAGAATTTGAATCGATTGCGAAAAAGAAAGAATGCACCCCGGCACAGTTGGCATTAGCATGGGTTCTTGCTCAGAGTGAAGATATCATTCCAATTCCCGGAACTAAAAAAATAAAATATCTCGAAGAAAATGCAAAAGCAGTGGATGTCGATTTAAGTGACGATGATATAAAACAAATAGAATCTTTACTGTTGAAATATCCGAATACTGGTAATCGTTACAACGAAACAGCAAAGAAGTTAGTAGATAAATAAAATTTAGGAGTATAAAAATGAAAATGAGATTTCTTGGAAACAGCGGTGTGAAAGTATCTGAAATTTGTTTCGGCGCAATGACATTCGGCGGAAAAGGATACTGGAAAACCATCGGCGAACTTGAACAGAAAGATGCAAATGAATTAATAAATATGGCTCTTGACGGAGGTGTCAATTTTTTCGATACTGCAGATGTTTATTCCGAAGGACTTGCGGAAGAAATGCTAGGTAAGGCTTTGGGCAATCACCGAAATGAAATTATCCTCGCAACTAAAGTAAGAGGCAGAACCGGCAAAGGACCGAATGATGTAGGTTTGTCGCGGCATCATATAATCGAGAACTGCAACTCAAGCTTAAAAAGATTGGGAACAGATTATATCGACTTATACCAATTGCACAGCTTCGATCCGTATACACCTCAGGAAGAAACATTAAGAGCACTTGACGATCTGGTTAGATCAGGAAAAGTTAGATATATCGGTGCTTCAAACCATACCGGCTGGCAATTGATGAAAGCGCTTGCAATTTCCGATAAACAAAATTTGGAAAAGTTTATAACTCTGCAGGCTTATTACTCATTAGTAGCACGTGATCTTGAAAATGAACTTGTACCTCTTTGCCTCGATCAGAATTTAGGAATATTGCCGTGGAGCCCACTTGGCGGCGGATTTTTAACAGGGAAATATAGAAGAGGAAAAGAGCGTCCCAAAAATGCAAGAAGGTCTGACCCGGAAAATCAGTTCCTGCAATTCGATGAAGAAAGAGGATTTGATATCGTTGATGAATTGGAAAAGATTGCAAAAAATCATAATGCGACAATTACCCAGGCAGCTCTAAATTATCTTTTAAGAAAGCCCGGTGTTTCATCGGTTATTATCGGTGCGAAAACCAAAGAGCAGCTTGCGGATAATTTAAAGACAACAGACTGGGAAATGACTACTGAAGAAGTTTCCAAACTGGATGAGTTAAGTACTCCGCCGAAACCATACCCGTACTGGATGCTTGAAAGGCTTGTTCAGGATAGATGAAAATGAAAGGATAAAAAATGAAAGCGATAATATTAAAAGAAAACGGAGGCTTTGAAAAATTTATTTTATCCGAAGTCGAAATACCAAAGATTAAACCAGATGCGGCGCTGATTAAAGTTAAAGCGATATCAATAAATCCGGTCGATGCATTTGTAAGAAAATACAAGCAATCACTTCAGGGAATTCTTAAGCCAAAAGAAGGTGAAGATACATTTATCCTTGGCTGGGATATTTCCGGAGTTGTCGATAAAACAGGTTCGAATGTTAAAGAATTCAAAGCCGGTGACGAGGTATTTGGAATGGTTAATTTTCCCGGGCAAGGCAAAGCATATGCAGAATTTGTCGCCGTTCCTGCCAACCAGCTGGCATTAAAGCCGGAAAATATTTCTCACGAAGAAGCCGCTTCTGCTGCTCTTGCCGCGCTAACTGCCTGGCAGGCATTAGTTACTTATGCCACAATAAAAAAAGGTGATAAAGTATTAATTCACGCCGCTGCCGGCGGAGTTGGCCATTACGCTGTTCAAATTGCAAAAAATTTCGACGCTTATGTAATAGGAACTGCTTCAGAACCTAACCGCGATTTTGTTTTAGGATTAGGCGCAGATGAGTTTATTGATTACACCAATGAAAAATTTGAAGATAAAGTTAAAGATGCGGATATCGTTCTTGACTCAATTGCCGGTGAAGATCATTTACTTCGTTCTCTTGACGCGGTTAAAAGAGGTGGAAGAGTAGTCAGTATCAAAACCTCATTTGAAGGTAAGCTTGCAGAGAAAGCAAAAGAAAAAAATTTGTTCGTTAAACGTATGCTGGTTTATTCCAGCGGTAACGATATGAAACAAATTGCAAAATTACTGGAAGAAGGAAAAGTTCATTCACACGTTTCTAAAAAATATGAATTTAAAGATCTTCCCAAAGCTCATGAACAAATTGAAACCGGGAAGACGAGAGGTAAGATTGTGGTGGTACTTTGAGAAATTGAAAGTTCTAGCGTATAGTTAGTTAAATATAATTTTAATTATAACTCTTGATATTAATAAATGATAAGTCAAGATGAGGTATAAAAAGTTTTACTAATAATAAGCCCTTCTTTTTGTAAGAGAAGAACTACAGGTGAGTTTTTATAATTGCATACACTTATTAGAGATTGAGAACCCATCCCAACGTGGGTGACCAAAAAGAAGAAAAAAGTCATTGCGAATGAATCTTCGAGTGAAGCCCGCTTTGGCGAG
>CAZKUR010000199.1:0-3044 GCA_964556005.1 uncultured Ignavibacteriaceae bacterium
TTAAAACTAAGTCAGGCTTATTAAACCTACTTATTGTTACAACCAAAGATGGACATATTATTGCATTAAACGCAGCAAACGGCAGAACTATCTGGTCTCACCAATATGGAACCGGCAGCTATCGAATTAATAACGGTTCTCAAGATACATATACTACATCTTCTCCGGCAATCGATCCGGATAAAAAATTCGTATATAGTTATGGATTAGATGGATATGTTCATAAATACCTGGTTGCTGATGGAATAGAAATTAAATCCGGTGGCTGGCCGGAACTATGCACGCTTAAACCGTTTAATGAAAAAGGTTCATCAGCACTTACAATTGCAACAGCGAAAAACGGTAATTCATATTTGTATGTTGCAAACGGAGGTTACCTTGGCGACAGAGGCGACTACCAGGGACACATTACAACTATAAATCTTAAAGACGGAACACAACAGGTGTTCAATGCCGATTGCAGCAACATGACGGTTCACTTTAAACAAAAGCCGGGAAAGCCTGATTGCTCTGCAGTTCAAAGCGCAGTTTGGGCAAGGGCAGGCGTTGTGTATGATGCTTCATTGGATAGAATTTATTTTGCAACCGGTAACGGTCAGTTTAATCCGAAAGAATATAATTGGGGTGATGCTGTTTTAGCTTTAAATCCTAACGGTACCGGCACAAACGGATACCCACTTGATAGTTATACACCGGATAATTATCAAGAATTGGACGATTATGATCTTGATCTCGGCAGTACAGCACCTGCAATAATTCCAACACCCTCAAAATGTAAAATTAAAAATCTTGCGCTTCAATCGGGAAAAGATAAAATAATAAGATTGATTAACCTTCCTAATTTAAGCGGGCATAATAATCCGGGCTATACAGGCGGTGAAATAGGAAATGCAATTGATGTACCTTCCGCCGAAAAAGTTTTTACCGCTCCGGCAGTTTGGATAAATCCATATGATAAAAATTCCTGGGTTTTTATCGGAACATACGGAGGGCTTGCAGCCTACCGTTTACATCTTGATAAATCGGGAATGCCAAGTTTAAAGCTTGCATGGAAACAATCCGAAGGAAGCAGTTCACCAATCATTGCAAACAATGTTTTATTCTGTGCAGTTAACGGCATAATTCGTGCACTCGATCCGGTAACGGGAAAAACATTGTGGGAAAATAATAACATTGGCGATATTCACTGGGAAAGTCCTATCGTCGATAACGGAGTTTTGTATATTACGGATGAGTCCGGAAAATTAACTGCATTTGGATTGTAGGAATTATATCATCATTATAATTTTTTTATCTTTTAGTCAGTTTTTACTTAGCCCAATTCTCAATTTTTAAATTTTTAATTCTTTTAAATTCACTTTCATTATTAGTAACCAAAGTTAAATCTCTGCTTACTGCCTGAGAGGCTATCAGCAAATCCATGGCACCAATTGGCAACCCTCTTTTTTCGAGATCAACCCTTATTTTTCCATATGATTCTGCATCATATTGAGTGAAGTCAAGTACAATTAGAGGCTGCAAGAATTCCTTTAAAGCGATTTTGTTTGAATCAGGTCTATTACTTTTTTCAATTCCATAATTTAATTCTGCAATAGTGATACACGAGACTGAAATATCTCCAGGTTTCTGCAATTTAAATCGATTTCTTACTTTTTCAGGCTTTTTTTTAATTATATAGATACAAATATTAGTATCAAGTAAATACTTCATTCGAAGAGCCTATCCCTATTTTCTAATTTGGGTTGAATACGTTCCGACATAAAATCGGAAGAAAACTTGTCCAGGCTGGAGAATAAACTATCCCATTTATGTTTTTTGGGCAATAAAATTATCGCATCACCAATTCTTGTAATATATACTTCTTTCCCTTTTACTCTATATGCTTTAGGCAGTCTAACAGCTTGACTTTTACCGTTTTCAAATATTTTTGCAGAATCCATTTAAATCTCCTTAAAGTATATACTTTAAATATATATTAATAATTTGAATTTTACAATTTCATTTTATGTTAAAATCATTATACCGCAAATTATGAATGACAAATTAGAAATAACGAATATTAATCTTCGAACATTCATACTCCGGACTCTCCTTCAACTTGCTGCAAGTATTTTCCTCTTCTTCCAAAATGGTTCTACAAATTTATTTTGCTTTTTAGCCATCCACAAAAAAATTAATGCTGCTATTAAACAAAAAATTGTAGCCTGCAAAGAATTTTCAGGTCCGAATGAACCGCCTGTTAAACGCATCGATCCGCTGAACTTAGATGTAAATAGACTTTCGTCAATTTGATTACCGGAAATTACGGCACCGAAAATTCCTGCTTCGGCAAAATTCCATGCAAAGTGAAGAAAAATCGGCAGCCACAAATTTTTTGAATAAATATATGCTGCGGCAAGCAAGATACCTGCCTGTATTGCAATCGAAACAGCAGAATATAACGAACTGTTTTTATTCGCAAGATGCATCAATCCGAATATTACTGCCGACATAATGATTGCGATTATGCTTCCAAATCTTAATTCAATCAGACGAAATAAAATTCCTCTAAATAATATTTCTTCAAAAATTGCAGAAGATAGAGCAATTGCAAATCCGGGGAGAATAAATGATACAGGATTAGTTTTTAATATTGAATAACCACCTTCGATAAAAATAACCAGTATCACCAATGACTGTAAAACAAAACCGGTAAATAATCCAATTGCTGCATTTCTTCCAAAACATTTCAGACTAAATTCGACAATCTTTCTTTTTTCATAAAACCGGAAAAGAGTAATATAACTTATTAGAGCTGCAACGGCTATTGCAATACTCGATATTATGTTTTTAATGTCCTTATTTATTTGAACTGTTTTAAGCAATGATTGGCTTAACAATTGTGCTGCAACTGCAACACATGCAAGTACAATAAAACTAATAATGATTTTTGTTATTGCGGAGTAAAAAATTTTTTTAAACATTAATTATTTTTTTTCTCAAAAAACCATCTCATCCGCCGACGGGCCGTAAATAGAAGGAACCGGAATATTATTGAGCCTCAT
>CAZKUR010000200.1:0-1586 GCA_964556005.1 uncultured Ignavibacteriaceae bacterium
TACTTTTTGAAATGCCGATACGGCTTCTTCTTTTCCAAGCTTTTCGTAACAAAGTCCGATATGTAACTGAGCTTTTGCCGCAATTTCTTTGTTCGATTTATACTTTTTTATTGCTTCCGAAAAAAAATCAACTGCTTTTGAAAGCTCGCCTTTTATTTCTTCAAGCTGGACTCCCTTTTGATAAAGATCTTCCGCGGTTTGACCGAGTACTTTTACTGTTGAAAGTATTGTACTTACAAATAAGAAAAGAATAACGATTTTAAAATGATGCATTTTAAACCCCATTGCTGATCGATTAAAAATTTAATTTCGTTCCCAACTTAGATTCTAAAATATTAATTATAGTTAAACAATTGTTAAAGAATGTTAAATTCTTTTTAAACTTATCCATGTTTTCTTACCAGATTAATTTATAACCAAGCCCATAAATAGTAATTATAATTTTAGGCTCATCAGGTGCGTCTTCAATCTTTTGTCGTAAAACGGCAATATGCGTATCTACCGTGCGTGTGTTTGGAAAAGAATCATATCCCCAGACATGATTTAACAAATCATCGCGTGTAACTATTTCATTCTTTCTTTCAACAAAATATTTGAGGATTTCAAACTCACGGGCGGACAGTTCAATTTGCTTCTTCTTTTTCTTTGCAGAATATTTTTTAAAATTTATTTCCAAGTCTCCGACTTGAAACACCTCCGGCAGATTTTTATTTTGTTTTGTTCTTCTAATTGCAGCGTTTATTCGTGCAATTAATTCAAGCACACTGAACGGCTTAGTTATATAATCATCAGCTCCGATATCAAGTCCGGCTACAATATCCGATTCCTGGCTTTTGGCGGTAAGCATAATAATCGGAATATCCGGCATTTTTTCTTTTAATTCTCTGCACACTTCGTAACCGTTTTTTTTCGGAAGCATTATATCCAGAAGTATAAGATCAGGTTTTTCATCGAATGCTTTCCTGCAGCCTTCTTCCCCGTCATATGCGGCAATAACTATATAATCTCTTGCCTCAAGATTAAATTTGAGTCCCATTACAAGATCTTTTTCATCTTCAATAATCAGTATCTTTGCCGTCATTTATTTTCTCTTAAATTAATTTCCGTGAAAATCAGTCAAATCCGTGTCGTCCGTGTTCTATCATTTGAAAATACAATTCATCTTTATTTGGGAATTATCATTGTAAACTTACTTCCTTTTCCGGCTTCGCTTTCCACTGTTATTGTGCCTTTATGCGCTTCAACTATATATTTCGCAATAGTCAGTCCAATTCCGGTTCCCTTGACGTTGCTTGTCTGTAAATTTGTTACTCGATAGAAATTTTCAAATATATTTTTATAATCTTTCCGATCGATTCCGATACCATGGTCTGCAACCGTGACAGCAACCGAATCCAGCGTTTCATTTATTTCGATACAGATATATTTCCTGTCATTGGAATATTTAACTGCGTTATTTAATAAGTTTAATAGTGCCTGTGAAATTGTATCCTTATCAATTTGTAATTTGATTTTTTTGTCTGGAATTTTTACATCAACTTGAAAACCGGAGCTAATCATTTGCGGCTTGTAAGATTCTATAACAT
>CAZKUR010000200.1:1686-3021 GCA_964556005.1 uncultured Ignavibacteriaceae bacterium
AAACGACTGCTGCTTTTCATGAATGATTTGTTGATTTATCGTTTTGCCATCAATATCGAATAAGGCAATCTTCCGGTTAGAAAACAGTTTTGAGAAATTTTCCGCAATTAAATAATTATTTACTGCCGGTTTGTCTTTTGGAAATAAAACTTTGTCCTTGCTATTTAATACTCCGGCGTAAATATTATTCCCGATATCAATTTTATTTAATATTTCTGGCAGTAGGTTGTCGAATATATATCCTTCATTAATTTTAAACCCGAATATTATTTGTCTAGTATTTTGTAAATCATTAGGCAGGATATAGCAGCCGTATTGAAAAACGGAATCTTTATCATTATATGAAAAATTTTGTAACAGCGGTTTAGCCGGTTTCTGGCTTTTTATTAATGATTCTATCCTGGGCAGAATATTTTTTTGTATGAATCCTGCTAAATTTTCGTGTTTGTAAATATTTAATTCCTGTTTTCTTAAATCTGTTATAATTTTTTTTGTCGAATCATTAATTTGATACATTTTAATAAAGCTTTGCAGTTCCCCAGATGCCGATTTAAGATAATAGTTGTATTCATTTTCACTGCTGTTCCAAGGATTATTTATGAGCTCTTTATAAAGTTTTAATAGAATTGTAAATCTTTTTTGGTACTCGCGGGTTTTGTTATAAATTGTCGCAAGTTGAGTTAATGCAGCTACATGTGCCGGAACAAAGCCGATTGACAGGTTATCCATATTATTATTTAACAGCTGGTTGTATATTCCAACTGCCCTTTTATAATTTTTGTCTTTATAATAGCAGCGTCCTATTGCAGAAATTATTATTGCGTTGTCTCCAGGGGATGCATTTTTCAGAGCCTCTCCGTATAACTCTATTGATTTTAAATAGTCTTTCTTTTCGAACTCTTCCTTTTGCGCCGATTTAAAACTGGTTGAGACATATTTGCTTACTTCCGGTAAAATTATTTTGTTTTTAATCCATTCTGAAGATATAAACGGAGTTACAACGGCTCCTTCATTATTAAGTAAAAACGGTGTAGTAATAACCGGATTTTGATTTTCGGAAGTTTCTAAAAAAGATTTTAAATATTTTATTGATTCTTTATTTGCGGATATTTCCTTAAGCGAGCCGGATAATTTTTCTTCCCTGCTTATAATTTCCTGTTCGATTTTGTCGCGTATAAGATCCAATGTAAATTTGTAGCCGGACCGGATAGTTCCGGTTCTTTTATTAATTGCCTGGTAATCTATATAGCTAAGAATAATGCAAGGAATTAATACAAGTAAAAAACCGATAACAGCTATCTTTGTATTTGATAAGATGCCATAGATTTTTTTCAT
>CAZKUR010000201.1:0-2998 GCA_964556005.1 uncultured Ignavibacteriaceae bacterium
CCGGTTCCAAATCCAACTTCCCAAAGTATAGGACACATCTAGTTAGGCTGGTTCCCGGTTCATCAATAATGTAATTCATTACATCTTTCATTTTTAATATCACCGTCATTCTGTGTGGATAACCTGAATGAGTTTGTTTTAATGGAAGTTTGTGGAAGTGGAGACATCCTGATTAAAAATTTCCTAATCCAGGTAAAGCTCCTTCGATTTGAAGGAGCTTTCCTGGTTAGCTATTTATATACCGGATTGAATATCAATATTATCGTTAGCCTTGGCTGTTCTCTTAAAGTTATTAAAATTATAACTGAGCATTAATTGCAGTACAGGCACTTCACGATGGACAAATATAGTGCTATTAAAATTAGTTCCGTTATTAACAATTTCAAGATCACCTGATTTCAATAAATTTCTGGCCTGAAGAGTAACAGATAATTTTTTATTCAGGAATTCCTGTTTAATTGAAGCTGAAAGCATAAGAAAAGGTTTTATTTCGAACTGAGCCTGATCAATTCTTCCGAAGTAATTTCCGCTTACCTGTAACTTTGTATCCTGTGAAAGTGTAAATGTAGTATTTAACCTTACATTCCAGTTAAAGTTATTTTTGTTAACATTTAGATCAGCCAAGTTACCTTTAAGACTTGAACCATATAAATTAACCGCGGGATCTAATCTTATTATTTTTACTAAACTAAAACTGGATGATATTTCTGAACCATAAGTATTATTGGCTGCTATATTGTTGAAAGTACCGAATAATTTTCCTGTTGAATCAACTGAAAATGTCTGCGAAACAGTGTTTGATGAATTACGATAATATGTTTGTACAGAAAAGAATATATCGCCGAACATTTTTTGATAATTAAGTTCATAGGAATTTATATATTCAGGCATTAAATAAGGGTTGCCGGCAGTTGTTAAATAAGTATCCGAATAAAACGGGAACGGATTTAATAGATTTTCATTAGGCCGGTTGACTCTTCGGCTGTAACTAAATTGAAGCTGGTGTTCGCCAATCTTCCTTGATAAGTTGAACGAAGGAAAGTAGTCTAATTTTTCATAATTATATTTATTACCTAATGTCTGCTGTTCAAGCATCCTATCCATATATTCAGCTCTTATGCCTAACATAAAGTTGAAATCGTAAATAACATTATTATATGATACAAAAGCGGCGTATACATTATTCTTAAAATTAAAATTATTGGTTAATGTGTTATCAGTAATATATACAGATGATGTCCAATCGTAGTGTTTATTTTCTATATCGAATTTTCTGTATGAAAAATTAGATTGAATCCCCGTCTCCAGTTTACTTTCTTCGCTAAAATTATGAGTATAATCTAATTTTGTCCTGCCTTCATTCCTGCCTGTATTATTGATAAATACAGTATTAATAGGAATGCTGCTTTTTGTTGAGAAGGTTTCATCGCTATTATATTCATTAGTTGTGCGGACAGACGGGAGGTAAACATTAGAATATGTCGCTTCAAAAGAAATATAATTTACCTTGGGCTGAAATTTATATGAATAATTAAATGAAGTGTTAAAATATTTTACCGGAGTTTCAAAATTATTTTCACTGAGTGCATAAACTAACCCTTCATAATTGTCATTGAGTACATTTGTATTGATAGATGTAAGTATATCAATATTACCGCCGCTAAGGGAAATTGATGCAGAATTTTTATCATCAATAGTATAATCTATACTGCCTCTGCCTGTATACTGCTGCCTCTTATCACGAATGGCGAGTGTCATTAAATTATTTGCAATTCCGGAAGGCACAAAAGAAACTCTCTCAACAGCCTGGTTGTTAAAGTTGGCATTATCTCTATAATCAATCCCGCCGGTTATGTTCATTCCATCAACATTATAATTAAGTGAGAAATCGCCGTTATACTTGTCGCGGGTACCGCTATTTAAATTAGCAATTCCGCTTAAGGAGTATTCAGTCTGCTTCTTCAAATTTATATTTATAATTCCGGCAGAACCCTCCGCATCATATTTAGAAGAGGGATTTGTAATGATCTCAATAGTCTCAATCATATTTGCACTAATTTGTTTCAAAGCGTCGGCTCCTTGAAGTACGCTTGGTTTACCATTTACCATGACCTTAAAGTCTGAACTTCCTCGAAGATATACTGTGCCGTCCGGATCAACCCTTATCGAGGGCTGATTCTGAAGAACATCTAGTGCAGTTCCGCCGGATGAAGTTAAATCCTTGCTGACATTTATTACTTTTTTATCAAGATGTAATTCCTCAGCAGCTCTTTCACCAGCCACTTCTGTCTCCTGCATTAAAACAGTACTTTTGTTTAGTTTGATCTTACCTAAATTATAATAACTTCTATTTTCTGAAACTTCAATATTAGGTACATATTTATTGGAGTAACCTACATAACTGATTCTTAAATAATATTTACCTTGTGTTAGATTTTCTAATTGGAACTCACCTGAATTATCTGTAGAGATTCCTCCGGCAAATGAAGAATCATTCTGATTATAAATGGTAACATTTGCAGCCGGAAGCGGATTTCCTTCAGTCGCATCTATGATTATCCCATTAATCTTTCCTTTACTGAACAAGGAAGTAGAACTTGCCGGCTGCCCATAAGCAGCAGCAGCAATTAATAACAGTACAATAGTAGATTTAATTTTCATATTAGAATCCCCGATTAATTATTATTACATTCCTAATATATATGCTAAGGCTAATACTGATAAACTTTTTGTTTTAAGTGGTTTAATTTATCCTTAAACGGAGAAATGAAATTATTTGAGCGGGCAATAATCTGTACTTATCCTATACGTTAAAAAAGAAAATTAGTTTTTTCCCTTATATATGTTTCTTATATAATTAGTTGGTAATTTTATCGGCCGGGGCAATATTTTCTTTTTTTCTTTTTTCAAAATTTATATCAATGACAAGTTCTACTTTGTGTTTTCTTAATGTATCTACTAATGATTGTAAAGATGATTTAGTTTCGAAACGTCCGCA
>CAZKUR010000202.1:0-2990 GCA_964556005.1 uncultured Ignavibacteriaceae bacterium
TTTAGAATGCCTAATTATATTACTTGATGAAAACTTTTCTAAAAATATTTTTTTGAGATAGAATGTAACTGACATCAAAAATAAAAATCAGAAATTGAAATTTGATTACTCTTTCCCTGCAGGGAAATATAACGACACAGTTTTCATTACCGGCCGCGGCGATAGATGGTATCCTTTAATCATGGATCAGGTTGCAAAGTTTAAATTAACATGTAAAGTTTCAAAAGGAATGCAAGTGCTTGCATCGGGAAATTTAACAGAAGATAAAACAGAAGGCGATACATCATTATTTGTTTGGAAAAGCAAAATGCCGGTTTTCAAAATACCATTAATTATTTTTAATCCATTGAGATATAAAGAAACAAGCTTCGATTCATCCGGAACAAACATAAATTTTTATTATACAGGAAATGATTCCGCAGGTATATTAAACATTTTGGATAAAGCCTCAAGTGCAATGAACTATTTTGAAGCACTGTTAGGAAAATATCCTTTCAAAAAATTAACGTTCTTTGAAGTTAGTGATTTCCCTGGTACTGATATCGGAACCGGCTTATTGATGATGGGAACACAAACTCTTGAATCGATAAAAAAGGGATATGCCGAAGGATTTTTACTTCCCGTCGCTGAACAGTGGCTTGGTGCCGGAGTTTTTGCCAAATACGGTCAGCCAGGATTCTTTTTCCTTAACATTTCCCTTCCCCATTACCTGCGGTTGATGTACGTCCGTCATTCGCAAGGAGAAAAAGTTTTTGAAGAATCATTGATGAAACCACTTGAAGGTTATAAAGAATTTGCAGGCACGGATAAGGATATCCCTATTATCGATGTAGACTTTCCAAACACTAAAGAAAAAGGACGCATACTTTACGCAAAAGGGCCATATATTTTAAGCAAAGTAGAAGCTGCTTTGGGAAGTACAATATGGCAGGAATTTATTCGTAATCTTTATAAATCGTATCACGGTAAAATTTTAACTCTGAATCGATTTAAAAAAATGCTTTCACATTATGATAAAACCGGGAAGGTTCTTGCAGACTTTAATAAAATGATAAATGAGAAAGGATTGCCGGAATAAAAAAGTTTAATTCCAGAGATAAATATTTGCGGATGGACACGATACTGAAATTATTGTTAACAAAATAAAGCGTTTCATTCTGCTATAATATTTTAATCCGCTAGCTTTCAGTACCGTAAGCGAAATTAATTTTTAATTTCATTCCGTCCCCGTTTAAATTCATTTATTCTTTTTCTTACATCTTTGAATGATTTATCAAGAGATTTATAATTTCCTCTTTGATTTTCCTTCCCGCTTAAAGCAAGCAATTTTAATAATGAAATTGCTTCTTGAGTCTGCTCATATAGCTTAACATCTTGAAGAACAACTTTAGCCTCACCATTATGGGTAATTATTATAGTTTTTTGATTATCCGAAACATCTCTGATTACTTCAGACGCATGAGTTTTTAAGTAACTTATAGGTTTTATGGCTTCGCTGAATTTCATCTTATACCTTTAAATATGTCCGACCAATATATAGTCTTTTAATTAGTCTTTATCAATAGCTCGATGGGACTTCTTATATTTGCTTTATAAAAATAATTTAAGATACATTTACGATATTATGATTTTCAGCAGTTCAAACTTTTTAAAGGCATGTCTATTTAGAGTATAAATTCCGGAAATTACTTTTCACCAAACATCTTAAAACAAAAAGTAAATACCCAAATTTATTTTTTCATAATTTTCTCCCCTTTTTTGTTTACCAATTAACCTGAGAATATCGCCAACTCCTTATCCCTAAGAGTTATCCGTATCAATTAAGTTTTAAATCATTTTTTCTCTAACAACACAGGATTATGCCTTGGCTTTGTTCGGCATGAATCCCTTATAACGTTATACAACCTTAAACCAAACATTTATAATGTCAACAGCAAACTGACTAAATATTTCCAATTGAATAAAATGATTCCACATATCATTGGGGAAATTATTCTTGTTTATTGTAACACTAAGCCATTTATCTGACTGCGCTTCCGGTTCATAACTTCCACTCATTGGTGTAACTGCCAGCCAATCGGGTAATCTATTTGTATTAAAGTGCCAAACTATTGTATCTCTTACGCCGTCATTATAAAAATTAGTACTTACAGATTTACTAATCCAATTCGAAGTATCTACTTCCACTAAAATTGAATCTTGTGTAAAATGGTGCCAGGCATAAAGATGAAAATCTAAACTATCATTTTTGCTGGAAGATTTGACTTCGAAATTTTGACAAACTCCATCCCCGGTTTGCCAATTTCTAAATGGAGTATAATTATGATCTTGCGTAAAACATACACTGTATAAACCATCTTGAAGATTCTCAAACGTATATCTTGAATTTTCTGTAAAAACTGAATCAATCAATTGAGTTTTATTGCCTTCTACTTTAAAGAGTTTAATCCATAAAGTGCTATGAGGACTTCTATTAAATTCACCTATAGTAATTTTTCCACTTATTCTTCCATCTCTTTTAACTGGTTCAGTTGAATTATCACATCCATTAAAAAAGAATTGAAAAATCAGAAGCAATACGATTAAATAATTTGTTTTCATTTTCTTTACCCATTTGGTTGTACAACAATTAATTGAGCCGAATTATCAGCCAAATGCAAGTCTGATATTTCTAAATTATTTCAAAATATCAATAAATTAAATTTCATGTTATTTTTTAAATAATGCAGTCATCTCGGCTAACTTCTAACCACCCTAATCAAAAAGCATCACCCATAAACCCGGGAATTAACAGGATGTTTCGGGTTTTATTATAAATTCAACTTACAACTTATGATTTTATTTTTTAATTCTCAATGAAAATTTGAGTTTACAGGCAGGTAAATAAAATAATTCTTTAAAACTTAAAAAGCCGTGAATCATCTTCACAGCTTTTTACAAGTGCCCGGAAGGGGACTCGAACCCCTACCCACATTCATGGACTAGACCCT
>CAZKUR010000203.1:0-2954 GCA_964556005.1 uncultured Ignavibacteriaceae bacterium
GTTTAATCTTTCATTTGAAAGCTCTTCGATTCTTAATATTTCACTTCCTTTTTTAGCAGTATTTCTTGGAAATTCTCCCGCCAACTCCCTTCCCACCATCCACTGAATTAATTTATCTTTTCCTACATTTTTTATTTCATCGGTATTAACATTCTTTCCGTCGCGAAGAACCGTAACTCTATCCCCGATATCGAATATTTCTTCAAGACGGTGAGAGATATAAATTATGCCGACTCCTTCTTTTTGCAATTTTTTTATTACTTCGAATAACCTTTGAATTTCGGATGAAGTTAATGAAGCAGTCGGTTCGTCCATTGCGAGAATTTTAACTTTCCGGTTTATAGCTTTTGCAATTTCTACAATTTGTCTTTGTGCAACACTTAAATTTTTCACAGGAGTGGTTACATCAAATCTCTCCCCAAGTTGGTTTAAGGATTCAACTGCTGCTTCATTCATCCTTTTTGAATCAATGAACGACTTCCTGTTTCTTAATAATTCGTTTCCTAAAAATATATTAGCTGAGACTGATAACTCAGGTACGAGCTTAAAATCTTGATAAATTATTCCAATGCCGAGCTTTTGTGAATCGCCGGGAGACTTTATTCCGACTTCTTCATTGTTGATTATTATCTTCCCTGAATCTTTTAGAATTGCTCCCGATAAAATTTTCATTAGAGTGGATTTGCCGGCACCGTTTTCTCCAAGCAAACAGTGAACTTCCCCTTCTTTTAAATCGAAAGAAACTTTATCTAAAGCAATAACTCCAGGATATCTTTTGGTAATATTCTGCATTTCAAGAAGATTATTTAACGAAGATAAAGTGGACATGCTCTAATTCATTTGAAATTTGATTTCAAATATAGCTTTATCGTTTTTTAATTACATTATTAATATGATTTTAAATCAAAAAAATAACCAAACCTTATTACCTTATCTTTTGTATTAACGAAAGGAATAACTATTTAAGTTTATAGAGTTATTATAATTACAACCATAGATTAACCATTGTATTTTTCTGTAAGAAACGAATTTCTACTATTTACTAATATATTACGACATTATATCAAATGTCATTACGAACCCGACCTCACGTTGTCTGTGTTAGCAGGTCGGGTGAAGTAATCTCACTTAGTAATATATGAGGTTAGATTGCTTCATCCCGATTCTGCTTTCTTAACACCATGAATCGGGATTCGCAATGACTATTTATTATCATTGCAGTTATTTTAAGGGAGTGCTCCTTTTTTCCCTTCGGTATTTACCTAACATTACGTTTGATGAAATATATTGCTTTGTTAATCTTGTACTTATTTTATATATTTTAACGAATTAGTTTTTCAGGATAAATAGGAAATTACATTTTGGAAATTAGGGGTATTGTTTTCGATATAAAAAGATACGCTGTGCATGACGGTCCCGGTATTAGAACCACGGTATTTTTTAAGGGATGCCCTTTGCGATGTTTATGGTGCCATAATCCCGAAAGTCAAAAATTGGCACCAGAAGCTGCAGAAAATATAACCCGTAAAAAGTTTTTAAATTATTCGGATTCATCAAACGAAAATTTTATCGGCACAGAATTTACTGTCTCCGAATTAATGAAGGAAATTGAGAAAGACGTAATATTTTATGATGAATCCGGAGGTGGCATAACTATTTCCGGCGGAGAACCATTGATGCAGCCGGAATTTTTATATGGACTTTTAAAAGAGTGTAAAGCCAAAGACATTCACACTGCAGTTGATACTTCGGGTTATGCAAGCCAAGGCATCTTCAATAAAATTTATGATTATGTGGATTTATTTCTATTCGATTTAAAAATAATCGATGAGAAAGAACATTTAAAATATGTAGGTGTACCGAATAAGCTTATTCTTTCTAACTTAATTAACCTTAATCAAAAAGGTAAAAAAGTTAGAATCAGAGTTCCGCTTATCCCGGGAATTACGGATAGCGAAAAAAATCTCAATCAAATCATTGAAACTATTTCTAACTTAAAAACTATTTCAAACATAGATTTACTTCCTTACAACGAAATGAGCGAAGGGAAGTATTCAAGATTCAAAAAACAGTTTGAACTTAAAAATTTAAAAACTCAACCGGAAGTAACAATCAATCGCATAAAAAAATCTTTCGAACCGTTAGGCTGCGAAATCAGTATCAGAGGATAATTATAATGAATGAGAGAATAAAAAAATTAAGAGAAGAATCATTAATAGCAATTCCAACACTTTCGCATGAAAGAGCAGTTTTGTTAACGGAATTTTATAAAACGGGAATATCGGAAAAAGAATCGGTGCCGGTGGCCAGAGCGCTTGCATTTAAATACATTCTTGAACACAAAAAATTGTTCATCGGTGAAGGTGAATTAATAGTAGGCGAACGGGGACCTTCTCCAAAAGCTACACCGACATACCCCGAAATTTGTATTCACTCTTTAAATGATCTGGAAATTTTACACACGAGAGAAAAAATATCATTTAAGTCGAATAATGAAACCAGGAAAATTTATGAAGATTCCATCATTTCTTTTTGGCAGGGAAAGTCAATCCGCGAAAAAATTTTTAAGGAAGTAGACCGCCAATGGATCGATGCATTTGATGCCGGAGTGTTTACGGAATTCATGGAACAGCGGGCGCCGGGTCATACCGTGCTGGATAATAAAATTTATAAGAAAGGCCTGCTGGATTTTAAGAAAGATATTGAAAACGAAATTGCCAAACTAAATTTCTACAACGATACCGATGCATTTAACAAGCGTGAAGAATTAAAAGCTATGCTTATTTCTGCTGATGCAGTTATTTCCTTCGCAAAAAGATATTCAGAAAAAGCAAAAGATTTAGCTTTACAAGAGAAAGATCCGATAAGGAAGAAAGAATTGGAATCCATTTCAGAGATTTGTAATTATGTTCCGGCAAATGCCCCGCGGACTTTGTGGGAAGCACTTCAATATT
>CAZKUR010000204.1:0-2942 GCA_964556005.1 uncultured Ignavibacteriaceae bacterium
TTTGAATAATCATACTGAGCTCCTTTGTATTCATAAAATTGTTTCATGCTTTTCCCGATTTGAACGTCTTCCTGCGCATAAAGACTAACTGCGGAAATTGTTAAGAAACAAAAAGTAAATAGAAAGATTGATTTTATATTCATGATAATTCCGGTAATAAGTTTAGTTTTTTAAAATGCTTCGCCACATTACTCACAGTAATTTTTTAAATACTAGGGAATTAATGATTTTTAGCCCTCTGATGAAGATAATTATTTTGATTTTATATCGAGATAATCCCTTTTTGACCTATTCATTACAGGCTAAGTAGCGAGTTTCCTTAAACATAAAAACAACGTTTATATAAACAGTATCTTCCAACAAGGTTTATACAAAACGGATTTCTCATAACTTAATAGTTCTCAGCCTAATATTTTCGTTATCCGAAAACGAAAAAAGGATTCTTCTTTTTTATAGACAGTTAACCTACAAATACAGAAGATTTTGTATTTAGCTCATCAGCTTTAATAACCGTGCTTACAGCCCGGCTTACATTAACTTGATCAATTAATAGACATTTCTATTAATTTATCATGTAGATATTTTTTCGCCCGGAGGTGGACTGAAGATATAGGCTAAAAGCAATTAGAATGCCATTTTTATAATAAAGGAAATAACATTAAAAATTTATTTTTCTTTTTTAAAATGTGTACTGATAATTTTTTCTGTCTTATTTTGATATTTCTTTTGCCTATTTTAAGATGTTCGTAAAAAATAAAACGGAATTTCTTTTAATGACTTATCTCTGGAAAATTATTAAATCCACATCAGTATTTAGTTGATCTCGAACAACTTTATTTAACTGAAGTATATTAAATCCGTTGATATGAAATTACGTTTCTATTAAGGACAATTATTATTTCAAAAATGGTGGCGTGATACTTAAACTACAGTGGAAAGTGTTTCTTTTTAAGATGTTTTAATTTATACATTTATTATAGCCTTTTCAACTTAAATTTCAGAATTTAATTGAGTATCCTATTTCTTAATATTTAGCACAAATGAACATTTGAAATTATTTCATCTTAAGTGGAACTTTGATCCGGATAGGTGACGGTTAAAAGATAATTCCGGTAATTCTTTTAATCTTCGATTGAAAATAAATTAGCATTTGATTGAGATAAATTAAGCGATGAAAAAAGTTTAATGAAAGATCGAATATTTTAACAGAGACATGTTGTCTATTAGAAACAATTTTCCAATATTGTAAAACAAAAAAAAGAGGCATGCTGTGGGGCATCATCTTCTGAGTAAATCGTCTTTTATTAAAGGTCTCCAATGTGAGAAACAGGTTTATCTCTATAAACATCACTATGACTGGAGAGACCCGGTAAGCGAAAGTTTGCAAGCCGTTTTCCGGCGTGGTATTAATGTCGGAATTCTAGCTCAGAGCCTTTTCCCGGATGGTGAATCGGCGCAGTTAGTTGATCCGACTCAATCCGGTAAAGCAATTAAATTAACGAAAGAATTAATCGACAGCGATGTAAATACAATTTATGAGGCTTCTTTCGAGTACGATGATGTACTGATAATCAGTGACATAATTGTAAAAGATAAAAACAAATGGAATGTGTATGAAGTTAAAAGTTCTACTTCGGTTTCCGAAACTTATATTTTAGATGCAGCAATTCAATATTACGTTCTCTCAAATTCCGGGTTGAAGATAAAAGATTTCTCAATTGTTTTTCTAAATAATCAGTATATAAGACAGGGCGGGCTTGATCTTAATTCATTATTTACAATTCAATCTGTAAAAGACCTAATAATTGAAAAACAGGCATCCATTAAATCCGAAGTAAAAAGATTGAAGCAAGTCCTAAAGGAAAAAGAGATACCGGATATTAAAATCGGGCCGCGGTGTCATAATCCTTATAACTGCAGTTTCCTAGGTTACTGCTGGAAAAATGTCCCGGAGTATTCCGTTTTTAATATTGCAAATCTCAGAACTGAACGGAAGTTTGAACTTTACAACAGTGGGATAGTAAATATCGAGGACGTACCGGAAGACTTTAAGCTGAATGCAAACCAAAGAATTCAAGTGGACAGCCATAAGCTCAATAAAAAGATAATCGACAGAACAGCGATAAAAGAATTTTTAAATTCATTGACCTATCCGTTATACTTTTTGGATTTCGAAACATTCATGCCTGCAGTTCCGATGTTCGACAATTCTAGGCCTTACCAGCAGATACCGTTTCAATACTCGCTTCATTACAAAAGGGATAAAATCACTGCCGCAAAGCATTTTGAATTTTTAGCCGAAGCAACCGGGGACCCAAGAAAAACATTTATCGAAAAACTATTATTCGATACGGATAGATGGGGAGATATAATTGTTTACAACCAGGCATTTGAAATAACACGCTTAAAAGAAATAGCCAGGGACTTTCCCGAATATGAGGCAGAAATTGAAGCAAGAATATTGAGAGTAAAAGATTTGATGATTCCATTCCGGGAAAAATATTATTACGCTCCTGAGATGAGAGGTTCCTATTCAATTAAATATGTTTTGCCTGCATTAATTCCTGAAATGAGTTATGAAGGAATGCCGATAGCAGAAGGCGGAACTGCATCGATTGCATTTGAAAGTTTGTATCATGAAACGGATTTATTTAAAGTGTCGGATATTAGAAATAATTTGCTAGAGTATTGTAAAATGGATACACTGGCGATGGTTAGGATATTGGAGTTTTTGAATACTATTTAATTAATGGTTAAAGATGACATCTTCCCGGCATGTTTTACAGCGTGAGAAGATGTCATCTTTTTATATGAAAACAAATCTAATTCTCTTCGTAAGCAATCTCACCGTGCAGCGATGCATCCATTCCAGCTTCTTCTTCCTCTCTGGTTACTTTAACGGGTGTAATCAAATTTATTACTTTCAACATTATGTATGTGAA
>CAZKUR010000205.1:0-2900 GCA_964556005.1 uncultured Ignavibacteriaceae bacterium
TCTCCTTGAAAGCCGTCTCATCGCCTTTTTGAGCGGCTATTATTAAATTATTTTCTTCTGTTGTCATTGCCTTTCCATCTAACTAATTAGACTAATATAACTTTAAAAGGTTGGGGAGAATTCTCGATACTCGATGCTGGATACTTGATTCTCGATTCATGATGCCGGATTCCTGCTAACCGGCATCCCGTATCTTTAATAGTATAAATATCTTAAAACAATATAATATATCTATTCTTTTCTTTAATTTCTTAAATAATGTTTTTTTATTCATTTTTTGACCATATCTGTCAATAATAAATAATAATAAGCAATGCCACTGCACTATAATAAGATTTTATGTCATCCCTTCGGGATTTTGCAACTGTTTGCCTTCTACCTTCTAAAATAATTTCACGCCTTCGGCGTTTAACGTAAAAGCCCTTCCAAAGGAAGGACTTTGGCAGAAGGGCTGATATTTTTATAATTCAAATCTAAACCGGAATGGTTTGAATATCGAAGGGATGAAATTATTTATAAGTGAAATTGTTTTATTTTTCGATTATTTACATGACAAATTTCATGATAACAGTTTATTTGGGCAACAATAACTTTGACAAATGTTTAATCATTATCATTTACAAAAAAATATAAAAATATTATCTTGATTTTATAAATTATCTCAGTTAAATAATTCATAAAAATTTGGAAAGATTGAAATTATGCCTAAGAAGGACGAATCCAATAATATTATAAAAATGAAAAACTTTGCCGGATCGAATGAATTAATATCTTTGCTCGGTTTCGGATGCTGGGGTATCGGAAAAGCTATGTGGATTGGTGCGGATGATAACGAATCGAAAAAAGCTTTGTTAAAAGCAGTTGACGAAGGTATTAATTTTTTTGATACTGCTTTGGTTTATGGTAACGGACACAGTGAAAAGTTAGTCGGTGAAGTTGATAAAGATTGCGGCAGACAATTATTTATTGCTTCTAAAATTCCATCAAAAAAACGCGAATGGCCTGCCTCAAGCACATCAACATTAGAAGAATCTTTTCCTAAAAAGCATATAATCAAATCCACCGAGGAAAGCCTAAAAAATCTTAAAAGAGATCATATCGATCTAATGCAATTCCATGTATGGAATGACAAGTGGGCCGGCAATGACGAATGGAAAGAAGCCGTAGAAAAATTAAAGAAAGACGGTAAGGTAAGATTTTGGGGAATATCAATGAATGACAATCAACCCCTTAACGGAATTGAAGCAGGGAAAACAGGACTCATAGACAGCTTTCAGGTTATCTTTAATCTCTTCGAGCAAAAGCCTGCCGAAAGACTTTTCCCATTCTGTCTTGAAAATAATATTAGTATTATCGCAAGAGTTCCTTTTGATGAAGGTGCGTTAACCGGCAATGTTGAACCTTCTACGGAATTTCCCGTGGGTGATTTTAGGAATGATTACTTTCAGGGAAAAAGGAAAGTAGATGTTAAATTAAGAACGGATGAAATCTGGAATGATGTTAAATCGGAAACAAATTCACTTGCGGAAGCAGCATTACGATTTATAATAAGTTTTGATGCGGTAACTTCCGTAATTCCGGGGATGAGAAAAGAGAAAAATCTTTTAGCCAATATTGCCAGTGTTAAAAAAGGAAAATTGTCTGCTAAGCTGCTTGAAGAACTTAAAGTTCACAGGTGGGATAAGAATTTTTACGAATGAAAATTTTTAACCAAATCTAAATGAGCAGCAAAAAATATAATTTTATTTGCCGCTTGTATCATTATAATTAGCAATGCCCTAATTCACAATTTTATTTTCATTTTGATCCGGTCATCCCGAGCGGAGTCGAGGGATAAGCGGACTTGTCTGCCAAGCCTGTTACAACCCCAATAATGTCATTTCGAGCATAATAGTCAAAAAGTGTTGTTGTTCTTACTTCGGAATCAATATTCAATGATTTGTAGGAAGATACTGCCTCCTGCAAGAATAACATGTAATTGTTTAAGTAAAAGAAATATAATAACAGATTTTGTTTTCTCTTAATGACATCAAATAAATCGCGTTAAAAAATTTTACGGAATGAAGTGTCTAACAGAAAAATCTGTCTGAGTCCGGCTATGCCGGACGAGTTGTTTTTCTGTAACGTAATGAAGTGAAATTTTAGCGATTTATTTGCAGTCTTGATTTTTTGGTTCTTTTGTACCTGTCCGGCTCTGACGGATCAAGACAAAAGAACAAAGAAAAATAGTAATTATTAAAAATGTGTTTATACATTAGCGCTGTTTTGGTCCAGGGCATAAGGTAATAAGGTTAATTTATTTCCCTTTATTTTTGTTACTAAGGTTTAACTAGTAAATAAGGTTACCCACCCAAAAATGTAATAAAACTCATTAGTATTGAGTTTATTCCCAATAAACATATATCAAATAATATCTTATATTTATTTTAGCAACACAAAATGACTATTATACCTACTAATTTATAAATTAAAACAGCGGATTACTTCATCTAATAATTAAAACTTGTATCCCAATCTTATTCCTAAATTAAATTGATTATTCCCTGAAATACGTGAGTGATTTTCCCAGGCATCTAATAATAATAACTCATAATTTATAACCGGCTCAATAACAAATCCACTCTGGAAATCAATATTGTAACCAACAGCTGCATTTAATTCCGTTGTGTAATAATATCTAGGTGATGTTGGTATTACCGGATTTAATCTTGCAATTCCGAGGCCTCCTTGTACAAAGAAGTTTTCCAAACCTTCAAAAGGATGATACCTGAATGCAGAAGCTAAGGTCAACGTCTCTATTTTCATGCTTATAAAACTATAATTTAGATAACTTGCATCAAACGGCAGAGAATTATAAGAAAATGACATTACAAGGGCTGCTTTATTATTTAGATAAAATG
>CAZKUR010000206.1:0-2892 GCA_964556005.1 uncultured Ignavibacteriaceae bacterium
GCCTGGCAAAATCCTCCCTGAACTCCTTTCAAAACATGATCTTTTGAAGCGGCGATGATCCAATATTTGGTTTTGTCTGCCAACTTTTTTAATCTTCTCCGTCCAGTTCGGCAAGCAGTCCAAGTAAATCGAGATGCTTGGTTGTCATTACAAGAAGCCCTTCTTCGTTTATCGGCCATTCATCTAACATTTTATCGGCGTAAAGCTCAACACCGTTTCCATCGGGATCAGTCAGATATATTGATTCCGAAACGCCGTGATCGGAGGCTCCGACGATGGGATAATTTAATTCATATAGTCTTTTGACAATTCGAGCAAGTTCTAATCTTGATGGATATAAAATTGCGAAGTGATATAACCCGGTATGACCGGGCGGCGGCGGAGTTGCATCTTTGCCGTTCCATGTATTCAATCCGATATGGTGATGATAACCTCCTGCAGATAAAAATACAGCCTGGTCGCCGAACCAGGTCGTAATTTCAAATCCCAAAACATCATGGTAAAACTCCAAAGATCTTGTTAAATCGGATACGGTTAAATGAACATGACCGATACTAACTCCCGGATGAACTTTATATTCCACAGTTATTCTCTCATAGTTATATAATTAATTTCGGTAAATTTAATATTAATTAAAAGGATTTATTGCACAAAAAATTTTGTAGCGCTTTTATTTCATCAGCTTTTGATATTTATCTTCAACGGTTTCACATTCCAAATCTTTTCAGCGTATTCTTTAATTGCCCTGTCGCTTGAAAATTTTCCCATTCGCGCAACATTTAATATAGACTTTCGCGTCCATTCTTCCTGGTTTTTATAAAGCTTACTTACTTCTTTTTGTGTTTTAATGTAGGATTCATAATCTGCAAAGAGACAGTAATAGTCGTTATGGAATAATTCCTCAATTGTGGAATTGAAAATTCCCGATTCGTTTTCGTTAAAATAATTAGATGCGATTAAATCGATTGCTTTTTTCAATTCCGGAATTCTTTCATAATACTCGCGCGGTTTGTAATTGTTTCGTTTCAAATTTAATATTTCCTCGGCATTCAAACCGAATATGAAAATATTTTCTTTACCGACTTCTTCAAGCATTTCTATATTTGCGCCGTCAAGAGTTCCGATAGTAAGTGCGCCGTTTAAAGCTAGCTTCATATTTCCCGTGCCGGATGCTTCAAATCCCGCCGTTGAAATTTGCTCGGATAGATCTGCGGCAGGGATTATTTTTTCTGCTAAAGTAACGCTGTAGTCCTTTAAAAAGAAAATTTTTAGCTTATCCCCAACGTCCGGATCTTTGTTAATGACTTCGCTTACAGAATTAATTAATTTAATTATTATCTTTGCCTGTATGTAACCGGGAGCAGCTTTCCCGGCAAATATTACTGTTCGCGGAACGCATTCTTTACCGGGATTCTCTTTAATCCAATTATACAATGAAACTATGTGCAGAACATTTAACAATTGTCTTTTATATTCATGGAAACGTTTAATCTGAACATCAAACAATGATTCGTGGTTTACATCCGATTTATGTTCTTCCTGAATATATTCAATAAGTAATTTTTTGCTTAGCCATTTTGCGGCCTTCCAATTTTCAATAAATTGATTGTCATTTACAAATTTTTCTATTTTTTTCAATTGATTCAGATCGGTTATCCAGCCTTCCCCGATCTTATCTTTAATGAGCCCGGAAAGTAAAGGATTTGCAGCTTTTAACCATCTTCTTGGAGTTATCCCATTAGTAATATTTATAAATTTCTTCGGAAAAATTCTATTGTGATGAGGAAAAATTTGTTTCTTTAAAATTTCAGTATGAAGCTCAGCCACTCCGTTTACTGCATGACATCCTACAATTGCCAGGTTAGCCATCTTAACTGTTTTCGGATCTCCTTCGCGTATTATGGAAAGTTCCCTGATAACGTTATCATCGGTAGAATAATTTTTTCTTACATATTCTAAAAATCTGCTGTTAATCTCATATATAATCTGAAGATGACGGGGTAAAAGCTGTTCCATCATAGGTACCGGCCATTCCTCCAAAGCTTCAGGCACAACGGTATGATTGGTGTATGCAAAAGTTTTTGTTGTTATATCCCATGCCTTCTCCCACGGGAAACCTTCTTCATCAATTAGGATTCTCATAAGATCCGGGATCGCAATAACAGGATGGGTATCGTTGAGCTGTATAGCGGTTTTATTCGCAAAGGTGTTCAGCGATTTATGTATATGCTTATACTTTCTAATAATATCCTGAAGCGTTGCCGATACGAAAAAGTACTGCTGCTTTAGTCTTAGAATTTTTCCTTTGATGATATTATCGTTTGGATAGAGAACTTTTGAAATATTTTCGGAAATGTTTTTTTTCTCAACCGCTGCAATATAATTTCCAACGTTAAAATCCCTGAAGTTAAATTCTTCCGTCGCTTTTGCCGCCCATAATCTTAAGTTGTTGACTGTTTCATTTCTATATCCCGGAACAGGGATATCATATGCAGTGGCAAGTACATCTTCGGTATCTGTCCATGCGAATTTTAAATTTTCCTTTTCGTCATTGCCGCTTTGGATTCGTCCGTAAAATTTCACTCTGAACGTAAGTTTTCTTCTCAAAATATCCCAGGGATTACCATGTGAAAGCCATTTATCTGCTTTTTCAACCTGGTACCCGTTTTCAATCTCTTGAGAAAAAATTCCATATTCATATCGAATTCCGTATCCGAATGCAGGTAATTCCAAAGTTGCCATCGAATCGAGATAGCAGGCAGCAAGCCTTCCCAATCCTCCGTTTCCTAATCCCATATCATGTTCGAAATCCCTTATGTCTTCAAGGCTATATCCGTCTTCCTTCAATACCCGGTAACATTCATCATAAAAATCCAGGTTGATTAAATAGTT
>CAZKUR010000207.1:0-2769 GCA_964556005.1 uncultured Ignavibacteriaceae bacterium
TATTTTCCCTGCCCTCAACTTTCAAGAAAATTCCTGCACAAGACAAAAACAGTCTCCCGTAGATTTTCATTATTTTAAAAGCCGAAGGGAACCGCTCCTTTTTAGACAGGAAAAAGCGAAAGAACGGATAGAGCAAGACTAACAGCAATACAAAACATACAAGGAGATATATTTTGTAAACAAACCTGAACGGAAATAAAATAATTGACATCATTGAGAGTATTACTATAATATTAAATATTAGAAATATTGAAAGTAGAAAATTAAGAATTGTTTTTATCATTTTCCCCTTAGCAGTATAAAAACAAATAGCTATATTTACTTATTTAGCAGAGTATTATAAATTTAAATAAATAATTTTTGCGGCGTTGCCGCTAAGCCGCCGCCCAGAACAAGAATGCTGCTTAGAAAATAACTGCCGAAGATTAGGCAAACTGTGTGTAAATTTTCTCGCACACCCGATTTGCAAATTTATTAATTAGAACGACTACCTTGAACAAGTTAGCCGAAACGAAATTGCCAACTTTAATATTTATAAATTGCCGAATGCGAAACCGGCGTCTGCTTGATTGGCTGGTTGAACGGTTTATTCCATATGAATGTTTGTTAAACAAAATCCTATACGAACAGTATATACGTTTCTAAAGTTTACATCTTTTGTCTGTATCGCATTTAAGTTATAAAATAACTCCACTCCCAAACCGACATCCGGAATCAACTTATGCAAAGGCATAAAATAGGCTTGTGCATTTAATGCTAATCCCGCTCCCCAGAAATAAGCTGCTTCGTCTGATTTAGTTAAGGCTTCTCCGTATGACAAAGACGGACCCAAATAAACAGAACTAATTAACCATTGCTTACAATTTGCAAATCCAATTCCTATGTTTCCGGTAGTCATTCCATTGTTGCTTAATATTCCCTCAGTAAACCCATTTATAGAAATTTGATACGAGAGATTTTCTAATGATTTATTATAAGAAGCACTAACATTTAGATATTTTGAAGAACCGCCCACACTGACATTTAACCAAAAAGGATTTTTATGAATTGATTCTTGCGCATAGATTGAACAAGTAAGCAAAATCATAGTTAAAAATATAAATATATTTTTTATCATTCTTTTAACCTTATAACGGCTTGAGCGGCATGTTGAGACTGTTGAAAAAGTATAACACTGAAATGAATGAAAAAATGACTTCCATAAATTACTCTATAGCGACGATCTCTCTTGAAGGAATGATTTCCTTATTCCTTTTTTAACATTCCTGCTTTTGTTAAAATTATCCGAAACTGTAATGTTGCTTTCTTGTAAATCCTTAAATGCAAACTTTAAATTAATGATTCTTAATCCAATATAGTTTTTTTGTTGAACGATAACCTTAATTTGCCTTATACTTACCGGCGCAGGCACAGCAAACAGAAGCACCCAGGCAAAAAGCATATAACGCCCGGCATCAGTGACATTGCACAGCATAGTCCACTGCATGCAGTGAATTCTTGAAGTGTGTACCCAGTTTAACGTTCATTCTTGCATAGCCTTACTCATTGTTTCGCTATCCCACAGGTGGTTCATGTAGCCGTCAGGATCCAGGACCTCAGCTCCATAGCCCCAAAATTGGACCTTGGGTGGGCTGACAAATTCCACGCCAGCACTTTGGAGTTCTTGATATTTGCCTTCTACGTTATCGACTTCAATCGTGAGCGTAATCTTTCGTCCAGCCAAGCTGTCTTCGCCTTGCCAGAGAAAGATAATAAGACCCGCAGAGTCCTTGATTCCCACCACACCTTCCAGTTCCCGGTCTACTTTAAATTCCAGCTTGCCGACATACCAATCGCGCGACCGCTGTAAGTCGGCGACCGGAAGAACCATATGACTTACTCTAGACATTTCTTGCCTCCAAAAATAAAATTGAAATTTTCTTTTTTTGCATAGTTTATTCTCCTATAATATTTTGAGCATATAGGCGTTGTGCTTAACCCGCCGCCCAAAACAAGACGGCCAAATGAAACAACAACTGCCGAAGATTTAGCAAACCGTGCGTAAATTTTCTTGTACACACAGTTTGCAAGTTTATTTATTAGCTTGACTACGTTGAACAAGTAAGCCGAAACGGAATGACAAACAATAAAATTTATAAAATGCAAAAAGCGAAAACGGCGTCTGCTTTATTGGCGGGTTATACCCATTTTATTAATTATGATTATAACCTATAAATATTCCTACTCCAATAAAGGATGTATTCTTTTTTAATGATGTCGAACCTTTCAATAAAAATCCGAAGGTTGTTCCATATTTTAATTCAAATCCAGTTCTAAATAAATATTTACTAGGGAAATAATTTTCATTAGTTGTGTAATATGTAATTCCAATTAGGATGCTCGACGATAAATCACCGATGACATTACTCATTCTTGCCAATACATTATAATCTGTAAATGGCGAACCATAATATTTATCTACAAGGTTAATCAAATAATAGCGTTCAATTCCGATTCTAAATCCAATACAACTGTTTTTATCTTTTAGTTGAAAAATATCAAAATCGAATTCTCCACCAATTTGGTTCATTAGTATAATTGAAGTTGCATCGATTTGAATACTGTGAATGCTTGGATTAAAATAAAATATTTTGTCACCATAATTTGACGAATCAACTTGAGAATAATTAACTTGAGCAGAGATTCCCCAAATCAATATTATCAGAAAATGCTTTTTATAATTAAGTAAGATATTCAAATATAATTCTTTGAATAATTATGGGTATAACG
>CAZKUR010000208.1:0-2740 GCA_964556005.1 uncultured Ignavibacteriaceae bacterium
TCATTCATGATCTTCCTCGCAACTCCACCCTGCGAGCCTGAGTGGATCGTAGCGGAACCTAGGGTATTTCGCTGGATTAGGCGCCTAAGTAGAATTCGGCGAACGATGCATCCGCATAAGCCGGGCCGCGCGATCGCACGCACAGCACGGAACCCACACGCAGTCAACGACCTGGAGCGGATCGCTGATACGGTGTCGAGCCGTCATAATCCTTGTCAGCTAAACAGCACGGAATCTGCCGACGCCCACCCCGTAGAGAACGCTTGATCTTCCGCCGTGGCGAACGTCAGCAAAGCGTGTCATTGCTGTCAATGATTTCGGCGAGGTTAAGGACCGGTTTTGGCCGCTATGTATAGCTTTACAAATTGACGCAGCAAAGGAAACCCATCGGCCTTGGTGATCTCGGCCTTGTCGCGCGCCTTGACATAGACCTGCCAGGCGGCACCGCGGCTCAAGGGCTGGTTGATCCGGGTGTCGGGAAACAGCCACTGGGGTGGGCGCTCGGCGCGCCAGTAGTCGCGCACCTGCGCCGGCAGGCGTGGGGCGAGCGGGTACGTAGCGGTCCTTACGGCCCTTGCCTTGCTCCACACGGATACACATGCGCGCGCTGTCGATATCGGTGACCCGCAAGCGGGTCACCTCACTGGCGCGCAACCCCGCCGCATAGGTGGTCATCAACAGCGCCCGGTGCTTGCAGTTGGTGGTCACCGTGAACAGACGTACCAGCTGCTCATGGCTGAGGATCTGCGGCGGCTTCGAGGGCTCCTTGGCGCAGGGGAGATAGAACTCGGTGGCGGGCCGCTCGAGGGTGACCTGATAGAAGAAGCGCAACCCATGGCGGATGGTGTTGCAGCTCTTCCAAGCCAAGTGTCTCTCCTGGCTGAGGTAGAGCAGGTGGCTCTGGACCTCGTGCACCGAGAGCTGATCGGGACTGCGACGGTAGTAGTAGCGGGCGAGGCCAGTCACTGCGTGCAGGTAGGACTTCTGTACGTTTTCGGCCAGGTTGCGGACCCGCAGGTCGTCGAGCATCTTGCCTCTGAGTAGTGTCATTGGACTCTCCTTTTCGATCGATAGGAAACACCTCACGCCGGGGTGATCACCGGTGCTTACGATCGAGGAGCAGCCGATCGCAGTGGAATTTGCCGGCCCGCAGGGACAGCGACCGGCTGATCGGAGAAGCCTGACGGCGGGGAATCGACGGGACGGTTCGGAGGGAGCTGCGAGCTTCGCATTCGTGGGTTCGATGGCGTCGACGGATGGCAGGCGCCGGATGGATCTCACCGCCGCGGACGAAGGACGCGGCTTAGTTCAAGGGCCACTAGGAGGAACTGCACATGGCGACCCGATGCGGTCAGTCGTCACCGCACGGTCTGACGTGGTACATTCCCGGCAGAAAACAAATTGGGTCTGAGCACCCAACAACACCTAACCTGGAGGATACAATGGAAATCACTGGAATTGGCGGACTCATCATCCTGATCGCCGACAACTATGCCATTGTAATGATTCTGCAAAGTTCGGCGAAGAGTGTTGAAAAGTTGATCTGGGCGTTGGTGGTATTGCTCCTGCCTCTGATCGGCGTCGTTGTTTGGTACCTTGCTGGACCCGGTAAGAAACCATTCTGAGTCTGAGAACGACGACATCGAGGAGTTTCTTGACCTTTCGATCCAAGGGTATGGAGAGATTGACGAGCCAAGACAATAGCCCAACCAGGGCCAAGACGATGATGCAATTGATCAGAAGAACGCGAACTGCTTCTTTCCGATCATTGGTTTTCCCGGGGGCCTCGACGGAATCGTTTCAGTATGGCTTGCTTCTTTTCCATCATCGCATCCTTCATTAAACCCTCTGTTCGTGAAGACAACGGACGCATCAGGACGGACGCAACTCGCATCCGTCCCTATGTGATCTAGCGATCGATTCGGGTAATCTTGGTTCCCTCAATGCTGACGCCCGCCATCAATCCTTGCTGGCTGAAGATAAACGCATAGGCATCATCCTTCAGAGAGGATGTCGAAAGATTCTTTGCGACCCCTTGGTCAACCACAACCACTGTTGGACCGACGCCTAACTCCCAACCCTTCGTCTTTTCGACATAGCGAACGGCGTCGTCTGTCATCAGAAACACCACATATGCGTAGGACTGGGCACCTGCTTGCAGACCCCAGGACCCCGTTACGGAGTTGTAGTAATCGACGACTTTCGAGCCCTTTATCATCTCGCCTTCGCCGTAACCGCCGCCGAACACGAGTCCCGCCTTTATAATATTCGGGAAGACAAGCACCGCCTTAGCCGTGCGCGACATGTGCTCGGCAAGAGGCTCGGTCTTGTAGAGTGTCTGCAGGGCCTGCCGGGAATCCTTGTCCAAATCCTCGGCGGTTGCTGCGTTTGCCTGGTTTAGTACACTCAGCGAGACGATTGCTGCGGTCGCGAGAATGAGTGCTCGGACATGACTTGGTATGCTGTACATCTGAATGCTTCTTCCTGGTTTGGGGTGTTGTGAGGAATCGAACTGGCGAACAGCCAATCGAGCATCCTGATTTCGGCGCCGGCCTTTAGCCACTCATGCACCTTCCGCGGCGACAAGCTGGACCAGTGACACAGAAACTGCGGATGCAGTTAGAAGGCTAATCGCATGATCATGCGTAGTCTGGACGGTAACGTACATAGGGCCGCGCTCGCCCGCGGCAGCGAGGCCGTGTGTCTACTCCAGGCACCAAGCGGGCATCGGGGACGCGCC
>CAZKUR010000209.1:0-2726 GCA_964556005.1 uncultured Ignavibacteriaceae bacterium
TGTTCAACACCAGTTCCGGCAGAACTGGCGTCTGAGTGCTTCCTACATCGGCAGCCTCGGCCGGCGGATGCCGATTAACCGGCAGCTGAACTATCTGCCGCTGTCAGCCATCAATCAGGGTTCGGAATATCTGCAAAGCAGTCTTGAGAATCCCCTGTCGATCATGCAGTACCTTCCGCAAAACCAGCCTTACCTGAGCCAGCTGAATGGGACCTACCTGAATGCGCCAACGATTCAGCGGCAACAGTTGCTGGTTCCTTATCCGCAGTTCCCTCTGAACGGGATAACTGAACGCTACGTTCCCATTGGCACCATGAAGTACAATGCTCTGTGGGCCGATCTGAACAAGCGTATGTCTCATGGTTTGGACTTTGACATTAACTTTAACTGGTCCAAGACCATGCAGAAAACGGAGTACCAGAATAATACCGATCCCAATCTGTCCTGGTTCCTGTCTCCCTGGGATTCACCGGAACAGATCAAGTTCTCGGGAGTTTGGGATCTTCCCTTTGGCCGTGGCCGGGAGTTCCTGACGAACGCCGGGCCGGTCGTCGACCGGGTTGTGAAGGGCTGGCAGGTCAGCGGAATTTCCCGCTGGCAGGCTGGATTCCCGATTCCGTTCCCGTCGGGTGTCTCCCCCACGGGTGCTTCCGTGAAGACATCAAACCGGAGCATCAACCACTGGTTCAATACCTGTACGCTGCAGGCGGACAACACGACCACCGGCTGCAGTATCGACAGCACGCCCGCATGGCGGGTATTGGAACCCTACCAGCTCACCGAGTGGTCTCCCTATCTGCCGAACCTGCGGGGACCGAGCAGCTGGCAAACCGACATCGCGGCAACGAAGAAGACGCAGATCAAGGAGCGCTATCTGCTCACCTTCCGCGCCGACTTCACCAACGCGTTCAATCATCCCGATTGGGCTTACAACAGTGTTGTCAACAGTTCAACTTCGGGATCGTTTGGCCAGTACGCGCCAGCGCATAACCAAACCAACAATCCGCGCGTCATCATGCTCTCACTGCAATTGACGTTCTAAGAGAGCAAAGCGGATCTAGCCAAGACGCCATGTCGCCGGGAGGCCTGTTAAGGGCCTCCCGGCGGAGGCGGAAAAACACTTAAGTTAGCGAACTGAAACAGCAAACTCGGGCTCCCAGAGATCGCAGCCGGAATCTTCCGGATCAACGCGATGGCTGGGGGCCCGATTTATTTTGTCTTGGGATGCCTGGCTCGCTGGCCGCTCATCTTCAAGGTAGGAAGCTGTGGAATGGCGGCACGCCGGGTGGGGCGGAGGTGGTCAATGACGCCGATTTCCGCCTGTGGCTTATCGAAGCGGGGCCGCTGCTTATCAAATAAGGCGGGTTTCGGCACCAGGGGGTCCGGCGCCGAAGCTGAATTTCAGTCGCGGATCGAGGCCTCCGTCATTAACCTTTGGCCGTTGAAGGAATCTGCTGATACCAGTCGGTGCAGGCCTTGACCATCGATTCCGCCTCGCTGGCAAGATTTCGGACGGGCTTGGCCGGACTTGGATTGTAGGGCCAGGTGAGCCAGCTCTGCTCGCAGATGTCCATGGAAACCGGCTTGCCGGCCTTGAGCCCCTCAAAAAAGGCGTTCCAGCGAAGGTGGTAGTAATCGCGGATGAGTCCGGCCCAAACCCTTGCAGCATAGTCGTTGAGATCGGGCCATCCCCAGAACGTCAGAATCCTGCGGGCGTCGGTATCGTAATAGGCCAGTTGGTCGGGGCTTAACGCGTGCCGGCGCGCGGCATCCACCCATCTTTTAAGCTGCCTTTCCGGCCGAAGGTTCATCAGGCCGTCAATCCGCAGCAGCATATCGAGGGACTCCTGGGCCATCTGATCCCGCGCCTGGATTTGGTTGCTTTGCTGGGCGTGGCACGCCGCCGCAATGTGGTGGTCGACCCCGACCGCGGCAAATTGTCCCACAAGTTCGATGAGATCGTGGCGATAAAGCTGGTTTGAGCCGAGTTCATGAGAGCAGGATAGAAACTTTAGAACCGCCTGTTGAAAGATGGGCTGATTGGGCGGATTGAAAACCGGCGGCTTCAAGCTGGGACGCCGCTGCCAGTTGAAGTGTTTTCCCCAGGAGTGGGACCCGGGTCCATACGCACTGTGCAGGAGCAAATCCCAAGCCTGCTTCATCGCAGCCGGGTAGGCGCCGTAGCGGGACCGGCAATAGGCTGGGATCCAGTGTTGAAGATCGATCGGTTTTTCTGACCATCCGACGTCGGTGAGCAATTCATAAACCGCCTCATTGGTTTCGATCCCTTCCGGACAAATGGCCCAGCCGACCAATTTGCCTTTTTGAGGGCTCGCGAGCGTTGACGGAGCCTCCGTAGCGATCAGAGGCAGGTTGCCTCTTACGTTGTCGTTGCCACCGAAGGCGTGGAGCATTCCATTCATCCATTGCTTGCCGTAAAAGGCGTCTCTCGCCTTCCAGATGGGATGTTGGGCCTGGTCGTCGAGGTCGGCCACATAGTCAATGATGATCATCTTGTCGTCGGGAACCCTGGACAGGAAAGCCTGCATGGACTTTCCGTCCCAGAACTTTGCGTCGGCAAAGAACAACCACCCCTGCATAACCCACGTGGCATTGGGGTCTCCGGCGATGATGCCGTTATAGACGGTCTCGGCAAAGCGGGCCAGGTCTTCATAGGGATGAGCGGCGCTGACGGGCGGCTCAAGTTCGTTGAACAGGTCGGCCAG
>CAZKUR010000210.1:0-2684 GCA_964556005.1 uncultured Ignavibacteriaceae bacterium
ATATAAGCAAAAAATTAACTTTTTTATTTTGATGAACCGAGCTTAAAAAAGTCATTTCAGAATCATAAAAATAGCAGAAGAGTTAGGATTTTCACTCACAACCTGTAGAAGCTTCTTTATTTAATCTAAACTAAGTAGCGAAATAAATTTAAAAAATAAGTATGTGTTATAAAAATTCAGACCCGGTTTAGAACAAACCGGGTCTATCATTTTGAATAGATTTTAATTATATGTTAATCCGAAGCCATAGGGAAAGAGGGGATTATAATTTTTGTCTCCAACATTAATCGGAATTTGTTTCATACTTCTCGGCCATGAATGTGAAAGCTTACCTGTCGGTTTATAATCTCCGAAGAGTACATCGGCAATTCCTTCACCTTCAGTACCCGGTAACCACGCAGCGATAAATGCATTAGATTTTTTCAAAGCGGAATTTATGATCATCGGTCTTCCGGAGATCAGAATAACCACAACCGGAATTCCTTTGGATTTGAAATTATCGATAACAGATTCGTCTTCTTTTGACAAATCTAAATTTTTTCTGTCGCCAATCATTTCAGCATACGGCTTTTCTCCGACACATACAATTGCAACATCGGCCTTGTCAACATCCGAACCATCTTTAGAAAGAGTTACTTTTGTATCAGGGGAAACAGCTTGTTTAACAGCTTGAAATATTGTTGTACCCCCGCTCGTAACATTTCCACTGTCTCCTTGCCAGCTTATAGTCCAGCCTCCGCATTGATAACCGAGATTATCGGCATTTTTGCCGGCGACAACTATATGTTTAATACTTTTGGATAGAGGTAAAATATTATCCGAATTCTTTAGAAGAACCATTGATTCTCTAACGCATTGCCGTGCAATTTCGCGGTGAGCTTTTGATCCGACAGTTGCGGTATATTCTTTATCTGTAAAGGGATGCTGAAAGACGCCTATTTCTAATTTAACTCTTAAGATTCTTATAACTGCATCGTTAATTCTAGACATAGGAACGACACCTGAATTAACCAAATCTTTCAAATCATTAATGAATTCTACATAATTATTTCTTGTACCCGGACCATTGGGAATCATTATCATATCAAGTCCGGCATTAATAGATTTTTCAATGTCGCTTTTATAATCCGGTCCAAGCTGATCAATAGCTGCCCAATCCGATACTAAAAATCCTTTAAATCCAAGTTCATTTTTTAAGACATCGGTTAATAAATATTTATTGCCGTGCATTTTAACTCCATTCCAGCTGCTGTACGAGACCATAATTGTTTGCACGCCTGCCTTTATTGCTGCAATATAACCGGGCATGTGAATTTTTCTTAGAGTTTTTTCATCACATTGAGTATTGCCTTGATCTTTACCATTGGTGGTTCCGCCGTCTCCTACAAAATGTTTTGCACATGCGATTACCGATAAATGAGAATTAAACTTTGTATCCTGAAGCCCTTTTATAAAAGCGCTCCCCATTTCAGAAACAAGCTGCGGATTTTCACCGTAACTTTCGTATGTTCTGCCCCATCTTTCGTTTCTAGCAACAGCAATACATGGAGCAAAACCCCAGTTCATCCCGGTTCCGGTTATTTCTGTAGCAGTAACATGCCCTTCCTCTTCGGCTAACTTAGGATCTCTTGTACAGCCTATTCCTATATTATGCGGAAATATTACTGCTCCTAAAACATTATTATGCCCATGTACGGCATCAACTCCGTATATAATCGGTATTTTCAATCTTGATTTTAATGCATATGATTGAAGTGAGTCATAATAATTAGCCCATCCCGAAGCGGTTTCATCTTTTATTTCCGAGTTCCCTCCACATAAGATTGAACCTAATGAATATTTAGAAATATCTTTAAAGCTTTTTAAAGCTAAAATATCAACCTGGGTCATTTGGCCGATTTTTTCATCCAGAGTCATTAAAGACAACAAAGAATCCGCTTTGCTTTCAAGAATGGTATTGTAATTTCTGTTATCTCCCTTTTTTAAACTGTCGTTTTCAAAACCGAGCAATGTTAAAATTATGACAGCGAGAAAAGTTATTATGGCTTTTTCAAAAAAAGATTTCATTATCAACTCTTTCTTTAATTAATGAAATTTAATGATTCGATGTAATGTTAAATATAAAGTACTTTCATATAACTATATAATATAGTTTTACTATTAAAAATTAAGCTGCATATTTAAGTAACAAATAATTTATCTAGTTCATTCCATATTAACGCACTTGCACCAAGTACTGCAGAATTTCCCCTGGGTAAACCTGCAGGTATTATCTTCACTTTGTTGCGGAAAATATTCAATAAATTTTGTTCCATTTGTCCTCCGAGCCTCTATTCCACGTTTTGTACTTGTTCCCGAATCTTTTCCAGTTCCGACTTAACCGTTACAATGATATGGGATACCTGGGCATTGCCGGCTTTTGCCCCCATGGTGTTAAATTCACGGTTAAACTCCTGAAGTAGAAAATTAAGCTTCCGGCCGGCCGGTTCTGCGGATTTCATTATGTCTCGAAATTGATTGAGATGACTCTCCGCCCGAACAATTTCTTCCGATATATCGCTTCGATCCGCCAGAAAGGCAGCCTCCTGGGCAATTCGCGCCGGGTCGATTTCCACTCCCCCTTTTGTCAACGCATGGATCCGCTCTTTCAGCCGCTCCTGATAGTATGGCAAGAGGTCTTCCGC
>CAZKUR010000211.1:0-2673 GCA_964556005.1 uncultured Ignavibacteriaceae bacterium
AAAATATGGGGAACACCGTGAGCAGCTAAATAATTGTGTATACGCTGACCGAAGAAAATCAAGTTATCTTCATCGCCGTACGATATCCACATCAGTTTTAATTCCTTTTTTAATTTTTCCGGATTAGGAATTAATACCTCAGGTTTCTTTGTGTTAGGCGCAGCCGAAAAAGCGCCGATCCATGCAAACTTATCGAGATTGGTTAACCCGATATTGAAAGACTGTCCGCCGCCCATAGACAAACCCGCAAGTGCGCGGTTTTCTCGATCAGTAAAAACAGGATATGTTTTTTGAATAAAAGGTATTAAATCATCAAACAAGTCTTTCTCAAAAGTTGCGAATGCCTTTATCTTATCGGGACTGAATATATTACCAACCGGACGATCATTTTTCATAGCCCGGCCGTTAGGCATAACTACAATCATTGGTTTTAGTTTGTTCTCAGCATAAAGATTATCCAAAATAATTTGAGCACGGCCGTTATTTTTCCATGCAAATTCATCCCCGCCGATTCCATGTAAAAGATAAAGCACCGGATATTTTTTATTTTGTGAAAATCCCGGAGGCGTATAAACCAGAGCTCTGCGAGTGGTATCCACTACTTTTGACTCGTAATAAATAGTATCTATTTTCCCGTGTGGTATATCGGTGCGTAAAGAATCAAAACCTTGAGGTGCATGAATAACTATATCTTGCGAATAAGAAAGCAGGCTAAAAAATAAAATTATAAAAAGAGAAAAAAATAATTTTTTCATGGATAATCCAATAATAATAATGTAAAAATCAATTTAATTTTTTACTAATTTATTTTATACTCCATCAAAAACATCGGAGAAGCGGAATAACCGAATTGTTCAAATTGTTCCATTATTCCGCCACTCAATCATTTAAAGTTCATCTATTGCTTAAGGTGATTTACCAAATCCTTTACCGCATTACTTAGAAAGATATATTCTCCGGCTATATTGATAACGGCTTCGTTTTCGCCCCAAAAGAAAGGCCAGTCATCTTTATTCTCAAGAAAATCAGGTTCAAGCATAAGCAGGCCGGGTACTACGGCGCCGGCAACAAACGAAAGGTCAGCCCTGGTGCGTCCGTAAACTACTTTCTTAGAATGTGTACCCACACTTGCAACAAAAGAAACATTTGAATACGGGTGACAACCGAAAAGGTAATCAATTCCGCGTATTGTATATTCCGAACCAATAATATTAGGAAATGCCTTGTGTGCATAATAATTAGCTATCGCCCATCTTACAACTTCTTCATCACCGCCCCAATGCCTGGTGCCGATCGGAACACCATACGGATTCTTTACAAGCAGAGAGTCATCTTGTGCTTTAAGTTTCTTTATATAAGGTTCAAGTTTTTCCTTGTATTCTTTACCGAAGTATGGAACTGCAATCAATGCATTTCCAATTGTCATTTCCGGAAATCTTTCGAGTATCGGCCAAATTCCTTTAAGGAATGAATCCGCATATTTTTTATTTTTTGTGGCAATGAAAAGCTGCAGCGCGGCAGATGACGACATACCGGCTCCGAACAATTGAGCGAATTTGTTAATCCTGGGATTAGTGGTATCCTTTTGCTGCCAGTCCCAAGATTTCTCAGCGGCAGTTAAGCATTCTGTTGCAAGTGAGTCATTGTATCCCTTAAAAGCACGGCTTGCATTAGCAAGACAAGCAATTGCATTATAATTCATCCAGGGTTCATCAGTAGTTAATGCCCACCTGTCGTCGTTTTTTCCGCTGTAACCGTCTTTAACTTCATATGGCTTCAGCTTCGGATCGTAGATTAAATTATCGGTTATTGTTGAAGCATCGCCGAGATGAACATATTGATACAAATGCGGCATTTCAAGTGATGGAATAGCGCGTCCAAATGCCTTTTGCATTGCTAATTGTAAAAGGACACCATGTTCCATCTGCTGCAGTATATCCGGTTTACCGTCAGGATCATGGATACCTACATAACGATGTTCTTCATTTACGTAGGTTTCATCTAATTCCGGTTTAAAATGCAGCCATGTATCTGCCAGCGCTGAAATTGCCTGGCATTGTGAATTCTCTTCTATATCAAAATCACCAGCATCAAACCAGCCGCCTACATTTAATCCCGGTATATGCTCTCCAGGTTTATAACGTGTGTCTGTTGACGAACCCATTCTTTTATTGTCCATTAATTGTAAATTAGGCGGAGCTTGCCGTGCGTCATCCAGAAACGGCGCACCATGCCAGACTCTGTATCCATCTTTTACAAATACATGATCCATCTGAACAGGCATAAAAACATCAAGTGTTTGATGCCATACATTGTCATAAACATCAGTATCAATCGGGAAAGCATCTGTTTTCTCATTGCCGTACTGAATAAAATATAATCCGTTGTCTTTAACAGATGAAAAATCAAATCTTGCATAATTATACCGGAGGAATGAACCCCACAATTTTACTTCCCCAGTAAATTTTGCCTTTGAGCTTCCGTCAGGCATAACCTGATATAATGTAGCTGTTTTAAGCGGAGTATCATTTTTATCAAGCTCTATAACCGCTACTTTTTCCTGTGCGGGATAATAACCTACCTGTGAAAAACCGATTACCGGTTTGCGTATCCAATTTTTAATTGTGCTTGCAGTTAAGTACCACTCAACTACTTTGCCGGATTTATTCGAAG
>CAZKUR010000212.1:0-2666 GCA_964556005.1 uncultured Ignavibacteriaceae bacterium
GTACTTGATCTTTATTATATAAACAATATGTCTCCGTGGTTGGATCTTCAGCTTATACTTCAAACAATTCCCACAATGTTGTTTCTAAGAGGCGGTAAATAGTATAGCAGCTTACAAAGTTTTTTATTATTATTTAAAATAACTTATTAGAGGATAAAATGAAAATTGGAGTACTTGGCTTAGGTTATTGGGGCCCAAACCTGGTAAGAAATTTCATGGCGCAAAATCAGGTTGAACAAGTCGTTGCATGTGATGCAAGAGAAGAGCGGTTAAAATTTATTAAAGCAAAATTTCCCGCAGCAAAGTTATGTAACGATGTTTCCAACCTTTTTAGTTCGGATGTAGATGCTGTTGCAATAGCAACGCCTGTTGATACTCATTTTAAATTAGCTAAAGAAGCTTTAAAAAACGGAAAGCATATTTGGGTCGAAAAACCATTTACTGCAACTGTTCAACAAGCCGAAGAACTTATTGAACTAGCGGATAAAAAGAATTTGAAAATTTTTGTCGACCACACTTTCATTTACACAGGTGCTGTTAAGAAAATGAAAGAACTGGTAACTGAAGGTGAACTTGGCCAGATATTGTATTTCGATTCTGTTAGAATAAACCTTGGCCTTTTCCAGCGGGATGTAAATGTTATCTGGGATTTAGCTCCACACGATCTTTCCATAATGAATTATGTCATCAGCGGAGAAAAAGTAAGTGCTGTATCGGCTCATGGGATTGCTAACTATAACGGTAAAGAAAACATTGCTCACCTTTCTCTGTATTTCACCAACAAATGTTTTGCTCATTTTCATGTTAACTGGACTTCGCCGGTTAAGATAAGAAAAATGATTGTTGGCGGTGATAAGAAGATGCTTGTTTTTGATGACATGGAAAATTTTGAAAAAATCAAAGTGTACGATGCCGGAATTGATATGAAAACAAGTGAAAGCATTCATGCAGCGTTAGTGCAGTACAGGGTAGGAGATATGTATTCTCCCAAAGTACTTCAAACAGAAGCTCTTTCATTAGGTGCGCAGGAATTTATTTCAGCCATCAATGAAAACAGGCAGCCGCTTACAAGCGGTGTTGACGGTCTCGATGTCGTAAAAATTTTGGAAGCTAGCGATAAGTCAATTAAAAATCGGGGTGAGATTGTAGAGATAAATTCAAGCTCATTTGCAGCAGTATAAATTATTTTTGATCGGAAAGAAAATATAAATGGAAAAGAAAAATATAAATAATGTAAAAATGGGTGAGAACGTTAAAATCTTTGATTTCGTTAATCTCTACGGTTGTTCGATTGATGACAATTCAAAGATTGGAACTTTCGTTGAAATTCAAAAGAATGCTTCGATCGGTAAGAATTGTAAGGTTTCCTCGCATACTTTTATTTGTGAAGGAGTGCATATCGGTGATAATGTTTTTGTCGGTCATAATGTAACTTTTATCAACGATAAATATCCCCGTTCGACTTCAGAAAACGGAGAACTGCAAACCGAAAGCGATTGGAGTGTTGTAGAAACTTTTGTTAATAATGGGGCATCGATCGGTTCTTCTTCAACAATTCTTTGCGGTGTAACTATAGGCGAAAATGCGATTGTGGGAGCAGGTGCAGTTGTAACAAAGGATGTGCCTGCGAATGCGGTAGTAGCAGGAGTGCCGGCAAAATTGATTAAGTACTTGGAAACAGTAAAATAATTGTGTAGTAAAAAAATTATGGCGGGATTTACCTCAGCTCATCAATAGCATCAATAAGCTCGATATCAAAACTACAAAATAAACCACGGATAATCTGAATTTTATAACTTTCTTTCTATTCGTTTCGGCAGAAGCAGTTTCAAAATTTTCCGGGATTTTGTCAAATATCCAATCTAATTTTTCAACTTCACTACTTATTGAATTATAGTTCATATCCGTTATTACCTCAAATTTATTAAGCTTTGTCATTGCCATCCTCCTTAAATTTTCACCCTCCGTGAACCATTATGAACATGAAAAAAATAGATTCATTTTGAGAATATTTTTGCTATTATTATGCCATTTAATGCAGTTTGATTTTTCACGCAAATTGTTAATTGTTAACAACTTAGCTTTTCTTTTTGGTAATTATTACACGTAAGAATTTATAGATAAGTAGTTTGGATATAAGGATGTCAAAATAGTATTCTCAATTATAAACATTGAGTTAATTTTACAACCTGAATAAACGGATATGATTTGTAACTTAATATCTGTCAGCACTATAAATATCACTTCTAATGCTGTTCATTTCCCCCAATAAAAAGTGCGGAAAAAAATTTTAAGTCGGGGTGGAGAGATTTGAACTCTCGGCCTCTTCGTCCCGAACGAAGCGCGCTAACCGGGCTGCGCCACACCCCGAATATTTCCCCACAAACAGCTTTCAAAAATATATTGTTTGACAACAATATCAAAACTAATGCAGTTATAAACTGAATTAGAATTGATCAAACTTCTATTATTAAAGTTACATTTCTTTTGATTATTGGTAAAAGATATTGGAGTGCTAACTTTGGAAAAATTGAATAAATTCAGATCAATTCAGATTTATTAGTTTATTGGGAGCTTTTTCTTATTTGTGAGCTTGATCGTGGTAGCCTGAAAATTAGAATTGATACTTCGATTATTAGCTAAAAAGATTAAAATTTTTTCAAAAA
>CAZKUR010000213.1:0-2656 GCA_964556005.1 uncultured Ignavibacteriaceae bacterium
GGATCCGGCGCACCATTGGCAGAGTCGAGATAAACAGCACCAACGCACCAAATATCGGAATCGCTTATTATTGCCACATCCTTTAAGTAACTACTTCCCGCATTAGAAACACCAAAAGTAAATGATTGAAATGAAAAATTATTACTAGTTGTATCCGATGTTGTGTTTTGCTTTGGTGCTGTAGGGCTGTGACAGCTAAACTGTAAAATGGTTAGCATAGAAATTATAACTAAAACAAACAGCGGGAATTTTTTCATGTTAATAACCTTTCGTACACAGAAAAGAAATAGAAGATTTATTCGAAATGTTTGGAGTAATTAATTTATTAAAAAATGTAGTGAAAGGAATTTTGTTTTCCCGACCATAAGAAATAAGGAAAATTTGTTCCTTAAAAATAGGCCCCTTTCCAAATTGTAAGTAATAATTCATATAACCCCCGCAATGTAAAAAATATTTTTACAATATTAGCTTATAATATTCTTAAGACAAAGGTAATTAGATTAATATTAAAAATTTAATTTGGTGTTTTATTCCTGAAAGGCGGAATTTGAATTAATATTTCAAACACATAACGAAAAGACACCCAATGTTTCAAAAAGTCATTCCATGTATAAAAAACATTGGGTGTCTAAATCCAGCAGCTTTTAAAACCTGGGTATTTAAATAGAAAATCTAAAAATGGATACGATTCTCGATTAATTTATAGCAACTAAAACACCCAACGTTTAGGGAAATAGATCAATACTTTTTAAAACGTTGGGTGTTTATATTATTCTGCAAAAGCTTTAAACTGTTCGAACATTGCGAGCGCAGAATCAAATTCAAAACGGGTTCTTATTAGATATGGTTCATCTCTTTCGGCTAAAGGGCGCTCATCTTCCCATTCCATATTGGAATTTAAAACTTTATTCGACTTTACATCTTCTATTGCCCAGGCACCGACACCGTTTTTTCTCGATTTCATTGTAAGAAAGATCATTCCTTCTAATTGAAACTTTACCGCCTGGTCGAACCACTTTAATTTTTCTTCATCTTTCGGCATATAAATCAATATTTTTCTTTTATTATCGAAAAATTCGCAATTTTTTTTATAGATGATAAAAATAATTTCTTGCGGGTAAGTTTTAATAAAGCATTTGGATGATTTTAATAATGAAATAATAGAGTATAAAATTATACTCCATTATTCCATCTAATGTTATTTGCAGTTTTTCCCTCAAATAATCGAATTGGTAAAGAGTCTATTGTATCGAGAATCCAGCATCGAGTATCAAGTATCCAGTATCGAGAAACGAGAATCGAATAACAAATATTCGATCCCCGCATCTCAAATAAATTTTTAGAATTACAAAATCAAAATAACTAACTCATCAGTGCTGCAATGGATGCCGTATTAACAATGTCATCCACACTGCAGCCTCGGCTTAAATCGAAGAACGGTTTTTTCAAGCCCTGAATAATCGGGCCTACAGCTTCACCTTTTCCTAATCTTTGTGCAATCTTATAGCCGATATTTCCTGCATTAAGATCAGGGAAGATTAAAACATTTGCTCTGCCTGCTACTTCACTTCCGGGTGCCTTTCTCTTTCCAACCGAATCTACAATAGCGGCATCAAACTGCAATTCTCCGTCGATTGAAAGATCAGGGCGCTTGCTTTTTACGGTATTAAGTGCACTTCGAACTTTATCAATCATTTCATGTTCGGCACTTCCTTTTGTAGAGAAAGACAGCATTGCAATGTAAGCTTTTTCCCCGGTCAACTTTTCATGATTTTCCGCTGTTGAAATTGCAATATCTGCTAATTGTGCTGCATCCGGATTCGGTACAACAGCACAATCTGCGAAACTATAAGTTTTTTCGGGGAACACCATTAAAAAGAAGCTTGAAACTATTGATATTCCTTCGGGCATTCCAACGCATTGTATCCCGGCGCGGAGTACATCGGCTGTGGCAGCAGTTGAACCGGAAACACTTCCGTCAGCCATTCCTTCTTTTACCATCATCGCACCGAAGAAGAGATCCTTTTGAACGGTTTCTTTTGCAGCTTCAATGCTTATGCCTTTTTTCTTTCTTAGATTAAAATAAATATTTGTAAAGTCGCTAAGCTTATCGGATTTTGCCGGATCGATAATTCTTACTCCGGTTAAATCAACATTAAGCGATGATGCACTGTTTCTTATTTTATCCTCATTACCTAAAGTAATAACCGAAACGATTTTTTCTTTAGTTAATTTTTCTGCTGCTTTTAATACTCTTTCATCGTGAGACTCAGGCAGAACGATTGTTTTTTTCTTCTTTGAAGCGTTTTCTTTTATACTATCTAAAAGTGAATTTCCCATAATATTTTCCTATAAATTAATTTACATTACAAAATTAAGAAATTTGCAGATGAATTTTTTATTTACAAGAATTTTTCTTTCATTCAATCTTATATATTCTTTATCCCCATTTTGTAAATTTCAACTAACTAGTTTGTTGTTAAACCGGTAGGAGCAATATAAATCGTTGCTGTCCAAAATAAATCGGAATCAAGAGATTTGTTTTTCAAATGAACTGAAAACAAGACAGTTCTACTTAGGAATAATATCATCCCTTCGGGGTTTTTAATTTGTTTGTTTATTATTTTTTAGAATAATTTCACGCCTTCGGCGTTTA
>CAZKUR010000214.1:0-2654 GCA_964556005.1 uncultured Ignavibacteriaceae bacterium
TTTATTTACTTTTGTCATTTCAATTTTTTCAACAGCATCTCCCAACTTCACCCATTTCCAGCTTTCCGGTAATTCACTGCTATAAGATAATTTAGGTTCCGCTGCTTTATTAATATGGCTGACTTCCTGAATGGCATTCAAGTGCTCTGTTGATTCTCCGGTAAAATTGTCTGAACCATGATTATTAGGATTATCGGATTTACCGGATTCATCTTGTTTTTTTATCCTGTTAATCATAGAATCCGATAAATCCCGGTTCAGACGATTTAATTTTCCCGAAAATGCACTTGCCAAAACAGCCTGCCGGTATGTTTTAATTTGTTCTTTTGCTTTTTTAAGTGATGCAACCCCGCTGTCCAGCTCGCTGAAGAGTTCTTCTATTTTAGATACTATTTTTTGTTGCTCTGGAAGAGGCGGAAGAGGGAATGGTAAATTAGCAAAACTTCTAGCGGAAATTTCTTTAAAGGTGGTTCCTGATGCATGCTTCTCTGCTAATTGTTTTGCTGATTTTAGGTAATAATAAACAAATTCACTCAATATTTTTTAGTTGGAACTAAGCTTTTGAATCCTTGATTAGTTGTCAAGTCACTAGCAGCAATTACAACATAACCTATTGGCGCTCTGGAAGAAAATAGAATACTTCCTTTAGGAATAATTCTAGCTGAAGAATTTTTAAGGCCTTCTTCCGTTATGTTTCTTTTTCCAAATGTGATAAATTTATTTTTATAACCCGTTAAATCCGCAGGAGTAATCCATGCAATATTTCCATCAAAATATTCTTTTACTCTAGTTGAAGGAGTGCCACCTCCTATTATTTCGCCAATATCTTCAAGTTTAACCCAATCCCAGTTGGGAGGAAGATTATTAGGCATTAAAAAACAACCTCAACTTCCGGCATTTCATCGTACGTTTTTCCGTTAAGTAATCTTCCGGTTTTCTTTTTATTAGTTCCTCCCCATTGCTTAAAGAAAAATTTTACACCAGCACTTTCACATTTATCATAAATTTCATAAACCCACTCAGGTTTCATTGGTCTAGGTTTTCTTCCGCTCTCTCCGCCGACAATTACCCAATTTATTTTATTTAGATTTAACTTTGTTAAATGACCAAGCAATGGTTCACATGAAAGGAATTTTGTCTTTGCTTTTGTTTTCCTCAAGCTATTTACTCTCCATAATTCATCTTCATTTTCAACTGATACCCCCATCCAAATATTATGCGTCCATTTTAATTGTTTATTGTATTCTAAAAGAATATCTGCCCTCTTGGTTAAAACCTGGAAAACGTGCTGCGGGTTATCATTCATAACGGCAAATACTCGTTTTATAAATTCAAATGGAATTTTTTCATGAAACAAGTCGCTCATTGAATTGACAAAAACTATTTTCGGCGTTTTCCATGTATATGGGATTTTCAAAGTCTCTTCATGCAATGTAAGTTTAAATCCGTTGCTGTATTTAGCCTGCCCCATAGCTTTTAACCGTCTAGCCATTACTTCAGCATAACAAAACTTGCAACCTTGTGAGACTTTGTTACACCCGGTTGTCGGGTTCCATGTTAATTCAGTCCATTCAATTTTTGTTTGTGCCATAATTATTCCATGTTATTATATTTCTTAATGATATCGTTGGCAATTTTTATAGCCGTTTTGTTATTAGAAGCTAAAAACATATGATACATAATATTTCCTTTTGAACTTTTTAAGATAAAGGCCTTAGAGACAAAATTAAAGACTTCTTTGAGTCTATTCTGATAAAGTTCGCCAGCTTTTTCAATTGCATTTTCTTCCTTAATTAAATGTCTTTCTTCACCAAATAATGTATAGTCAGTTTTCTCTTTATAAAAATAACTTTTAATATCCTGTTCGGTCAATCCCAAAAATATTTTTAATCTTTCTAACCATGATTCGTTTATTTCACCATTTGTTTTTAGCAAACGGTTAACACCCATTCCAGTGGGTGATAAAATCCATATATCTATTCCAACTTCTGCTAAATCTTTAATGGAGTTCCACTCTAACTGCATTCCGTATGGATCGATGTATGCAAGAACTTTTGTTTTCTTTCCTGCATCAGTACGTAAATATTTTGCTAAATCTTTTAGCTTTACATTACAATCTTCAACCTTGATAACAATATTTTTATCAGGAAATTCTAGTTTAGTAGCCTTTGATAAATCATCTGCTTTGGCTTTACTTTTTTCAACAAAGTAATAATAATCGAAAGGTCTAGGTGTATTTAATTCAACAATTCTTCTTGCTGCCCCAATTGTAATTTCATAATCGACTTCATTTTCTTTTATAATTAAGCCAGATCCGGCAAATCCATCAAAGTATAATAACTTCCAAAAAGGATATTTATTCATAATCATTAGATAAGCGGAGGCATATTCAACTAATATCTCAATTTTCATTTTAGTCCAATTGCCACCCCAACTGTGAAATGGTTCTTTTATAAAATTTTGCTCTGCCATTCACTTTACCTTTTCATATTTAAGTTCTACTAAAATTTCGATTGCTAATCCCTTACTCAACTCTTCCAACAATTTCTCATACTCTGCACCAAACAGATTAAACAATTTTCCCAGTCCGCCTTCACCGTCAAACAGTTGTCTGAACCGGGATTTATCGGATTTCCGGATTAACTGGATTTCTA
>CAZKUR010000215.1:0-2644 GCA_964556005.1 uncultured Ignavibacteriaceae bacterium
TGCTGCTTTCGATTGGTGCAGACCATGTGGTTGATTTTACTAAAGAAGATTTCACTCAAAATGGTGAAAGATACGATATTATTTTTGACATCGCAGGGAAGAGTTCGTTTTCACGCAGTGTTGAATCCTTAAAGTCAGACGGCTGTTTTCTCTTGGCCAATCCCAGACTTTCACAAATGGTTCGAGGTTTATGGGTTTCGAGGACTAGCAAAAAGAAAGTAATAACAGGCATAGCGCCTGAAAAAACCGAAGATTTAAATTATATCAAATGGCTGATCGAAGAGGGAAAAATTAAACCGGTTATCGACAAATCTTTTCCTTTAGAACAAATCGTTGAAGCACATCGGTATGTTGAAACCGGAAACAAAAAGGGAAATGTTGTAATAAGTTTAGGATATATTAACAAAACTTAAAAACCCTCCCACTTTGAAAGTCAAGAATAAAGTTTGGCTAAACTAATTCCAGTGCGTGATTCTTAAAAATCTAAAAATCTTATTGAGAATTAAAGAATAAAGTTTTAAGTTGTAAAAGTAATTAATAATATCAAGAATCCTCTTAACTTTTAGAGGATTTAAGAAAAATGTATTTTGATTAGGGCGAATAAAGTACAGAAGTAACCGCTAAAATAATTTTCCGGGTTAAAATACATCAATAATTAATAAAAATATTATAGAATCATTAAATGGGAAATGCATCTTCATTTAAAAAATATATTTTGAAGAATCTTTGGATCATAGTTATAATTTTTCTTTTTACAAGTTGTAATACCTCACAGCAAAATTTTCATCTTCATCCTAATTCTTATATAGTTGATCAGCTTTCAAATAAAAAAATAATAATGTTAGGCGATTTTCAGCATCTTAATGCTTTACCTTATAAAAGCCTGATATCTCTGCTTCAAGAATGGCTTGACAAAGTCAGGAACGGAGAATCAAAGGATTATAACATCGTTTTGATTTTAGAGGCAGGCCCACAAGAAGTTTCTATTCTTAAACAATTTATATCAACCGGAAATTGGAAACCTTTACTTGATTTTTGGCTCCCTTATAGTACAATCGAATGGCTTGAATTCTGTGCTGATTTAAGATCAGTAGTGGATCAAATAAATAAGATAAATGACCATTCGTATTATTCGAAAATACGTTTTGATATATTCGGTGGGGAAGAGAGTAATATTTTTGATCACCCGGAATTCTTAAAATATTCAAAATCAGAAGGTTCAAAATATTTCGTCAATATAAGAGACAGTATAACTTCACAAAATATAATAAACTACCTGAATAAAAATAAAGACCGGAAAGCAATAATATTTTACGGTAATCTTCATCTTATTAAAAACTATGTAAATAAAAACATTGCCGGCGTCTCACCGGATTCCGAAGCTTATGGATATTGTTTAGCTCATTATCTTAAACAAGAATATGGAGACGAATCTATACTTTCAATAAATCAATACCGGGTTTCCAGACAAATGATTAAAAACTCTCCTTTTGCCGATGCAAAGGATTCGAATATTTTTGTTTACAGTAAAGATATTCCATGGAGGAGCATTCAGCCTCAGAACTATGATGCGTTCATATTAAGACACGAAAAAAGGACATCTCAACATAGGCTGACAAATATATTTAGTATTAATGTAATTAAAGCAGATATTGATAGAATTCAATTTTTAGAAAAATATATGCCCGGGTATTTAGCCGAAAGCTACTATAATATGGTAAGGAAATCATTGCAAATTATAACCGGGAAAAATTTTAGTACCGTAAGCGAATGGCAAATTTGGATAAAAAATAATAAGTATGACGGAACAGCGAGACTTAATTCGAAAATATTTAAAAATGAAATTTTTGATCTTTACTATAGACATCCGGATGATCGCCAAATAAAATGGGAATTATATTATTTAGGATTTGAACCAAGGATTGTAAGCAGCCGTTTATTACCAAAATCCGAATGGGACATGGTCTGGAATGATGCACAACATAGAATTAAATATCTTAATGAAGTTGGAATATATTGGGTAGGAACTGCAGAGGAAAAACTACAGGCAAAAAAAATTTTGGATAAATTTATTGCAAAGGGGAAACACAGAGAAATAACCAGGCCTCAAGATTATTTAAAATTGTATAGAAAAATTTTTGAGAAAGCAAATTATTAATCATTATTTAAATTAATTATATGAATAATAAATTATTGCTAATACTCATTATATTTTCACTCTTCTAAATTGTATTCACAGATTATTCAAAACTTCGTAATTGTAATCGGTCATGCTAACTCAATCTAGACTTATTCCTAAAGTGCCATTATATATGATGCAAAAAAAAAGCGGTTTTTGTTTTGGTGATTTGGTCGATTTATTCAATTTTGACGGAGTCTCTATTTCGCCTGAAATAAAACAAATACAAAAGGGAACCGGTTTATAAATTGCAATTTCCGGTACTGAAAGACCTGAACCAATCGGTAAAGCAACAATGTATATTTATATAAACTATTTGTCTTTCCCACTTTTATTTATAAAATGCCACTGAAATTGGGATTCCTTTTGTGAAAATTGCACCGAGATACGATATTTTCTTAGACGGTGATAACGATTTAACTTACCGGAATTGAATTATAAAGACTATAAAAATGTTTTTGGAGG
>CAZKUR010000216.1:0-2607 GCA_964556005.1 uncultured Ignavibacteriaceae bacterium
TTTTTTCAAGAATGCCTTCTCCACCTGAGCCTGACCGAGCTCGCGCAGCAACTGGAAATGGTAATCTGAATTACCCACTTGATGGAAACTAGAAATACCCAGTGGGTGGAGCACGAGAGACCCCCCGGGTACTGTGGAAGTTCGACCAACTCACAGCATCCCGAGAGGCTCTCAAGTGGTTACCATGATTGTGTACAAAGAGATCAAAGCTTTCAAGCTTCAAGGGCTCAGCCACACTGCGATCGGCAGGCGGCTTGGGCTGACACGCAAGACGGTGCGCAAGTACTGCCGTATGAGTGAGGAAGAGTACACCGCCTATTTGTCTCGTCTATCGCGACGAGGCAAACGCTTCGCGCCATACCGCGAGGAGATCGTTACGATGCTCAACGGCGGTGAGGATCATACGGTCTACGTCGCCTCGATCTACGACGTGCTGGAAGAACGCTATGGCCGGCTTCCGGGAACGCTGCGTACGTTGACGAACTACATCACGGCACTTCGCGCAGCGGGAGAGCTTGAGGAGACTCCGCGACGATTCACCACCGCTGTGGCTCCCCTGCCGCCCGGTAAGCAGATGCAGATGGACTTCGGCGAATACCGCTTGGCAAGCGGCAAGAGAGCCTACATCTATGCGGCCATCCTGTCGCACAGCCGTGCACGCTACGTGGTGGTGCAGGACCACCGGTTTCGCACTGCAGAGGTGATCCTTCACACCATCGATGCCTTCCAGTTCTACGGCGGACGGCCGCAGGAGGTGGTCATCGATCAAGACAAGCTCATGGTGGTCAGCGAGAACGGTGGCGACATCATCTACACCGAGCAGTTCAGCCAGTTGTTGAGCGAGCAGGAACTGCAGATGTGGGTCTGTCGCAAGGGCGATCCACAGAGCAAGGGCAAGATCGAGAATGCCGTGAAGTTCGTAAAGACGAGTTTCTTCTCGGCGCGCAGCTTCAGCGAGGTAGCACAGATTCATGAACCCCTTCGGCGATGGCTGCATCGGCGGGCCAACGGTCAGCCATGTCAGGCGACCTTACGCATCCCAGCCGAAGTGCTCGAGGCTGAGGAACGAGCGACGCTGAGGCCGCTGCGGGCGAGTATCTTCGAGCGTGAACGACGCGTGCTGCGTGACCGGCGCAAAGCATGCCCGAAGGGCTTGATCTCGGTGGGGGCCAACCGCTATTCAGTGCCCCTGGCCTACCGGGGAAAGCCGGTGGACATCTTCCTCGCCGCCAACCAGCTGTTTGTCTTCGATGCACACAGCGCACTGCAGATTGCCCAGCATGAACTCTCAGCACTGAGCGGTCAAGTCATTGTGCAGCAGGCACATAGAGCGCCGGCGGGGGGCTCACGCGAAGAGCTCTTCAGCGCTCTTGAGCAGACCTTCGCGCTTGTCGAATGGAAGCGCTTCCTCAGTGCCAATGGCGAGAAGTATCCGCGCTATTGGAAAGAGCAGTACGCTGGGCTCTCGGCATTGGCCAGGCAGGTGAAGGAAGTGGATGTCCTGCGCGAGGCGCTGGAGTTGTGTCTCGACTACAACACGCTCAGCGCGAGTAACCTCACCGATACGTATCGACATCTGCTTGAACAACGTCACACCACGGGTGTGCAGCACTACCTCATGAGGCTCGCCAAAACCGAAGCGAATCGAGGGCCTGTGAAGCGGCCAAAGATCTCGGTGCAAGGCCGTTCGCTGGAGTACTACAGCGCCGTGGTGGCTCGCCAGGCACAGGAGGTCAGCCATGAGTGAGTTGGTTCGCCAGACGAGCACGCTGCTGAAAACGCTGAACCTCAAGGGCATCGACCGACACCTCGATGAGCTGCTCGAGGAATCCGAAGGCTCCTCGAGCTCACCCCTTGCGTTCCTTCACCATGTGCTCACCACCGAAGTCTCTGACCGCAAAGACCGAAGGCTACGCAGAAACCTCGCCGCCGCACACTTCCCGATTGAGAAACGTCTGGAGACCTTCACCTTCGAACGGGTCGAGGGCATCAGCGAGACTGAGGTCCTCAGCCTGCGCGATTTCCGGTGGATCGACAAGAGCGAGAACATCCTCCTCTTCGGTCCTCCGGGTCTTGGCAAGACGCACCTCTCCATCGCCCTCGGCCTGGAGGCGGTCCACGCCGGCTACACCGTATGCTTCGAGCGGATGAGCAATCTGGTGAAGCTGTTGAAGACCGCAGAGATCCAACGAGCGAGCGCATTCAGGATCCGTCGGATCCTCTCAAGCCACGTTCTCATCATCGATGAGATCGGCTATATCCCCATTGACCGTAAGGAGGCGAACCTGTTCTTCAACCTGGTCAGCGAGCTCTACGAGCGCTCAGCGATCATCGTCACATCCAACAAGCACTTTGATGCCTGGTCGGAAATGATGGGAGACGAGATCATGACGACTGCCATGCTCGATCGGCTCCTGCACCACGCTCACGTTTTTTCTCTCTCGGGCGAATCGTATCGCCTGGAATCTCAGAGGAAGGAGAATGAAGTGCCTGCCCTCACAAGCGGGTAAAACTATTTTCCAAAAGGTGGGTAAAACTACTTGCCATTTCCACGAGCGGGAGCTTGCACGCAAGGAGAAAGCGCTGGCGGAAATGGCGGCGCTGATG
>CAZKUR010000217.1:0-2510 GCA_964556005.1 uncultured Ignavibacteriaceae bacterium
CATAAATTCAACTTCTAACGAAGTTGTTACTACATAATTATTTCTCATTTATCCGCAGATAAAAAAGGGAAAGCTCTATAATACATGATTTTTTTTATAAAAATTTTTTGGCTCTTTAAATCTTGACCTTCTTCTTTTGCAATCATTAATTTTCAATTGAATTATATTAATACTCCCATTAAAATTTTTGCATTAACTCCGTTAGGAGTTATTTGTTTCAAAAATGAAATGCAAAAACAAAAAAAAAGAGTTCAGTTAGGAGCTCAATGTTTAATAAAAAATCTTAGTATACGGGATTATTAGAACTTTAAGGGAAATATGTACGCCCAGAAGGATTCGAACCTTCAACCTTCGGAACCGGAATCCGACGTTCTATCCATTTGAACTATGGGCGCATTTACTAATGAACCAAAATCTAAACTTTGCCGGGTCGTAATTTACGAAAAATAGTGAAGTTTAGTTAACTATCTTTTAAATAACTGAGTAAAGCAGAAATCAAAAACAAATAGTCATTCAGAAGGAATCTTGTCAAATTTTATACGAATCCATTATTTTATTAAGATTTGTTTTTTTAATGATAACAAGATTCTTTCCTGCCTGCTGCAGGCAGGCAGAATGACAGTTTTGTAGCGTTATGTGTAACTTCAGTTAAATAAGAAAAAGTAGGGCTAAATGACTTCCGGCATAAGTGCAAGGCTGTATGGTTTCCAAATTTACAAAAGTTAACAGCGCAAATTCTTAAATACATGCTTCTTTCTATAAATGAATAATAGGCAATTCTTTAAAATGCTCTTTCAACTTCTGCAAAACCAAAGAACGATGACATGCATCCGGATTGGCTTCAACGCAAAACAAAACAACATTTTTTGCGGATTCGTCAAATAATTTCGGAAAGGATTCAGGTTTAAAATTTTTCAGGATTTGCTTTTTGTATGCAGCTTTAAATTCACCGGATAAAACTTCTCTTTCCCTCATCTTTATTTTATGTTCCGAATCAAATTTGTATTGAATTTTTCTTATCTCATCTGTCGGTGCTAAATCCAATAGATAATAATATTTAATATTACGCTTTGCCAATTCATCTTGCAGTCTTTTACTATTTACAAATGAATATAGCGATCCGCGAACGGCTCTTCTCTTCCTAATGTCGCAAAAGGTATCAATATTGTTTTTTACCAATAAATCAAAAAATTCTTCTTTTGATTTGCCGTAAACACCAATGCTGAATAATCTTTCTATCAAAATAATTTTCCCTTTATTGTATTCTAATTCCTGCAAAGTTGTATTATTCAAGATTATACGAATACAAAAAATAATCATTTGTTATTAAACCGACTTTTTGCCATGATTTTACGACTCCCAATCCGGGGGCTATCCATATCTTTCCTACGACATCAGCATTGTACGTAACATCATATCTTATGCAAGAAAATTTTTTTGAATAAACTGTTACATTTTCATTTGTTCGGGCAGTTGTTATTAAATAATCATTATAGTTGTTTTTATCTCCAACATTGGTCGGAAATAACAGCAGTCTTTTTTCTGTTGAAGGAAGCGGCGGAATTGCAACAACAAGTGGAGGAATTGCACAATAAAATCCGTCATCTTTATAGTAATATATAGGAGACCCTGTAATAAATAATGAAAAAGGTAAACTATTAATCTGAAAACCTGTAAAGCTGTCCAACGTATCATATTTTGTTACTTCCATTTCCAAAGATGTCGAATCGTATAGTGTTGTAAGTGAATCATCCGGGTTGAATCTATATTTAATTAAATTATATTCCCAGTGGTTATTTATTTTAAGCGGTATAAGGTTTGTATTGTCTGAAGGTTTTACCCCGGTCGAATTCTCACATGAAAAGAAAAACAGTACAATTATAAAAAAGAAATTTTTTAGAATAGTTTTCATTAATACCTCCAATGTTTATCAACGAATGATTTACAATTGCACAGCTTAAGTTCCCAATTTAACGAAAAATTATAAGGATGCTTTCATTAAATGATTGCGTTAAAACCCTATTTTAAATTTAACTGGATAATTTGGATGGCTTTACTCCATCTTTTTTTAAAGAATAATTGACAAAATTTTTTGAATTACGATCCCTGGCATTTCAATTTCTAAAGCAAATAACAGTTATACTTCAAAACATCTTTTCAATATAATCCAAGACAAAGTTTTTAATTTCCGTAGTATCCGAATATTTCCACGTTTTTTTATCATACCTGCTAGTTCCGACATAATTATCATTGTTTGAAAGCATTTTTCCACTTATATATAAACTATCTGATATATTAACATATAAATACAGGTAATTTGAATAATTTTTTTCGACCTCATCATTATCAATTAAGTCAATATTTTTACCGATAAGTGCTGCTTTAATATCGTCCTTCAATGAATTTAGAAATAAGCTATCGCATTTTATTACCGCAGCTTTAGTGTTAATTATGAGATATGCCTGCCTGTTCTGTGAGAAACCAACCGACGCAAAAACGAAAAGTGTGAG